>NZ_JBSFNS010000031.1:0-88105 GCF_053587275.1 Amycolatopsis sp. NPDC003676 | reverse complement strand
GGGTGCTTGTCAAGGCGGGAAAGATGCCTTGACAAGCACCCCCAGACCGCAGGGACGCTTTATATCGGGGTGCGGGGGAGGGGCTGGGTGCCTCGATAGCGGGTGCACCGGTGCGGAGTGGTTGGGGGCGGGGCTGGGTGCCTCGGACGTTGGGTGCGTCGGTGCGGTTTTAGGGACGTGAGGGGAACCCTGAGGGAATCTGATTCCCTCAGGGTTCCCCTCATGGGCTAGCGGGCGGCGGGCGTGCGGGAGACGCGGTATTCGGCTGCTCGGGCCTCGTAGGCGCGGAGTTCTTCCTCCCGGTCCGGCACGTCGTGCTGGGTGCCTGCCGGTTGGTCGGCGAAGAAGCCCCGCAGCGCTGCGTTCGCGTCGGTGGCGAGTGGGCCGGTGCGGGCGAACATCGCTGTTTCGTATCGGGTCAGCGCGGCTTCGACGCTCGGCTCCTCGTGCAGCGCGTGCGCCAGTTCGGCACCGTCGAGCAGTGCCAGGTTCGCGCCGTGTCCGCCGAACGGGGCCATTGCGTGTGCGGCGTCGCCGAGCACCGTGATGCCCGGGACACGTTCCCAGGTCAGGGGAGCGGGCAGTGCGGTGAATGCGCGCGCTACGTAGTCACCGTCATTGTCAGTCAGCAGGGGGCGCACTGTCGAGCTCCAGCCGTGGAACTCGCGCAGCAGGAACTCTCGCACTGAGACGCGGTCAGCAAGGTCGACGCCTTCCCGTGCGGCCCAGTCCTCTTCGGCGCGGAAGGCCACGTAACCGCGGATCACGCCGTTGCTGTTGCGTTGCACGATCACTGCCCGGCCTGCGCCGTCGGTGGTGAAGAGCTGGCCGTTGCCGACCAAGGCGGCGATATCGGGGTGCCGGGTTTCGACGTCGTCGAACCGGACGTCCAGAAAGGACACTCCTAAGTACTCCGGCATCGCGCCGGTGAGGCGTCGGCGCACTTTTGACCAGGTGCCGTCCGCGCCGATTACGACGTCGGCGTCCACTGTGGATCCGTTGGCGAAAACCAAGCGGTGGACGCTGTTTTCGGTTGTCAGAGCGGTGAGTTTGTGTCCCCAGTGGACGGTTCCGGGTGCGAGCTGGTCGTACAGCATGGCGCGCAGCTGGCCGCGGTCGATTTCCGGGGCGGCGGTGTCGTCGTCGGCGGGAATGAACTCCTTCAGCAGGGTGCCGTGGTGGTCGCGTCTGGTCATGGCTTGGCCTTCGACGCGGGCCAGTGCGTGGAAGGCGGGCAGCAGCCCGGCGTCTTCCAAGGCGATCTGCCCGCTGTCGGCGTGCAGATCGAGCGTGCCGCCGGGATCTCGCGAATCCACGGCGGTGTCGGCGTCGTAGACGGTGGCGGCGATGCCGTGCCGGTGCAGGACATGGGCGGCGAGCAGTCCGCCCGGGCCGCCGCCGACGATCGCGATGCGCGGTGTCTCTTTCATGGTCTTCCCCTCTCGTGCCGGTGTGGTCTGACACGAGCATAAGTGGAACCATATAAAAAGTGCAACCGTACAACTTAGTGAGTCATTGCACTTTGCTAAGGCAGCTTCGCCGCCAGTCCGGCGAGCACGATGCCGAGGGCGTAGCCGAAGCTGTCCTCGACGGTGCTTCCGGCCGCCTGGCGTTCCCGCATTCCCTGCGCCATCAGCGGAAACGGGATGCTCTCGATGGTCGCGTCCAGGTCCTCCGGCCAGGTCTGGTCTTCGACGGCGCGGCCGAGGATGAAGTGCACGTACACCCCGGCGCACCGGGTCGCGTCGGCGAGCGGGAACCCGGCGCGGTGCAGCACGCCCACCGCGAGTTCGGCGAATTCGCCCAGTGAGCGGGCGGTCCGGAGGTCAGCGCCGAGCGCGATGCGAGCGCCGTCGCGGTGGTCGAGGAGTGCGGCGTGCAGGGCGGTTCCTGCTTGTTCCAACCAGGACGGCCACGGGGTGTCCAGTGGCGGGAGGTCGTCCAGGACTGGGGCGACGAGAGCGTCGGCGAGGTGGTCGAGCAGGGCTCGCTTGCTGCTGAAATGCCAGTACAGCGCGGGTGCCTTGACGCCGAGTTCGGCGGCTAGGCGGCGCACGGTCAGCTTGTCGAGGCCGTCGGCGTCGACGAGAGCGAGTGCGGTCCGGACCGCGGCGGGGATCTCGATCGGCAAGGCGGTTGCCTCCTTAACTAGTTCAGGGCAGTCTAGTCCTTAACAAGTTAAGGAGAGTCATGGACGCAGATGTGGTGATCGTCGGGGCCGGACCGGTCGGGTTGTTCCTCGCCGCTGAACTCCGGCTCGGCGGCATCCGGCCGCTGGTCGTGGAGCGGCTCGCGCAGCCCTCGACGGAACGGAAGGCGCGCGGCATCGGCGTGCTCGCGACGGAGGCGCTGACCCGGCGCGGTCTCGGCCCGCAGCTGGCCGCGGCGCACGAGGAGGGGATGCGCGATTTCGCCCGCGACCACGGCAGCTCGCTCGGCCATTTCGCGAACATCCACAAACTCCTCCCGGACGAGGACCGTCCGCGCACGCACATCTGGCAGCCGGAGCTGGAACGCCTGCTAGCCGAACACGCGGTCGGCGTCCCCGTGCGGAGGGCGCATCGGGTGACCGCGATCGAGTCTGATGTGGACGGTGTGACGGCGATTGTCGAGACACCGCAAGGAGAAAAGCGGATCACCGCGTCGTACCTGGTGGGTTGTGACGGTGGTCGTGGGAAGGTCCGGAGTCTCGCCGGGTTCGGGTTTCCGGGTACGCCGCCGTTGTTGCGGACGCTCGCGGGCCAGGTCCGGTTCGAGGGGCCGGTGCCGCCCGCTGGACGCTACTCCGACGGGACCTTCCTGCACGGCGGGAGCATGGCTGGCGTCACCGAATTCGCCCGCGACGGCGAGCCCGACGGTCCGGTCACTCCGGCGGAGTTGGCGGCGGCGATCCGGCGGGTGACCGGCGAGGACGTCACCGTGACGGAGGTGCGCGATTCCCGCCGATTCGCCGACCAAGCCCGTCAGGCCGACGACTACCGGCGCGGCCGGGTCCTGCTCGCGGGCGATGCCGCGCACGTCCACTCGCCGAGCGGCGGGCAAGGGCTCAATCTCGGCCTGCTGGACGCGGCGAACCTCGGCTGGAAGCTGGCGGCCGTCGTGCGCGGCGAAGTGCCGGATACGTTGCTGGACAGCTACTTCCGCGAACGCGGTCCGGTCGCCGCGGCGGTGCTGCGCAATACACGGGCACAGTCGGCGTTGCTCGCGCCGGGACCGCATGTCGACGCGTTACGGGAGATCGTCGCGGAGCTGATGGATCTTCCACAGGCGAATCGGTACTTCTCGGAACTGCTTTCCGGCGTGACGGAGCGGTACGAATTCCCTTACCTCGCCGAGGAACCTGTCGGGCTGCACAGTCCGGAAAGGTCCCTTGTGGACGATGACGGCCGAGTCACGCGGCTGTCGGATCACACTCGCACGGGACGGGGTGTGCTGGTGCTCGATCCGGAAAGCCGCGATCTTGCCGCGCTGGCAACGAAGCGGGTCGAGGTGGTGCCGGTGACGAACACCGAGTCCTTCCTGCTGCGTCCGGACGGGGTCATCGCCTGGGCTGGGGGAGAAGCCGAATTGAAGGTCGCGCTGGACGCCTGGTTCGGCTAGGCGGTCGCGCGGCTCCGCCACAGCAGCCAGCCGAAGTACGGTGCGCCGATCAGTGCGGTCACCAGGCCTGCCGCGATCTGGGTCGGTGCGAGGACCGTGCGTCCCAACGTGTCGGCGACGCACACCAGCACCGCTCCCAGCGCGGCGGCCACCGGCAGCGATCGCGCGTGCTTGGAACCCACCAGCGCCCGCGCGGCGTGCGGAGCGACGAGTCCGACGAAACCCAGCGCGCCGACCGCACACGCGGCAGCGGCGGTCAGCACCGCGGCGAGCGCGGCGAAGGCGAGGCGGGACCGGTCCAGCGGGACGCCGAGCACGCGCGGCACGTCCTCGTCGAGCGAGACCAGGTCGAGCGTCCGAGCGCTGGACAGGGCGATCGGCAGCGCGATGACCAGGCATAACAGCACCGGGAGGACCTGGCTGAACTCCCGGCCGTAGGTCGACCCGGCGAGCCAGGTGAGTGCGAGATGCGCGTTCCACGGGGAGGTCAGCACTACGACGAGCGTCGTGATCGCCTGTGCGCCCGCGCTGACGCCGATGCCGACCAGCACGAGCCGGTCCGACGACAGTCCCCGGCCGGTCGAGCCGCGCCCGGTGGCGAGCCAATGCACGAGGGCGAACGTCGCGAAGGCGGCGACGGTCGCCGCACCCATCATCGGCCAGACTCCGATGCCGGGCACCAAAAGCACGACGCTGATCGCGCCGACGCTCGCGCCAGGCGTCACGCCGAGCAGGCTCGGTTCGGCCAGCGGGTTGCGGCAGATCGCCTGTACCAGCGATCCCGCGACGGCCAGCGCCGCCCCGCCGAGCAGTGCGGCGAGCATTCGCGGCCAGCGCAGATCGAGCGCGAACGACACCTCGGTGCCGGACACTCCGCGCAGCCAGTTCAGGACGTCGCCGAGCAGCACGATCCGGTCGCCCAGCAGGAGCGCGGCGATCACCGCGCCGACCAGCGCAATCCCCAGCACGACGCCGGTCCCGGCCACCCAACGGCGCGACCGGACGGTGCCGTGCGTTCCGCGTGCGGACGGTGTTCCGGAGGGTTGCCGCCGCGCCAACCAGACCAGGACGGTGGCACCGGCGAGGGTCGTCACGACGCCGGTCGGGACTGAAACCGCTTTGTCCGCCGGAACGATGGCGCGCAGCAGGACGTCGGCGGCCACGACGACCAGCGCCCCGGTCAGCCCGGCGAGCGGCAGCAACAGCGGATGTTTGCCGAGTCCGGGCACCCGGTTGGCGAGTAGTCGCGCGATCACCGGCGCGCACAGGCCGACGAAACCGATCGGTCCGGCGACGGTCACCGCGACCGCCGAAAGCAGCACCGCCACGACGACAGCAAAAGTGCGGGTACGGCGGACGTCGATGCCCAGCACGCGCGCGTGGTCGTCGCCGAGACTGAGGACGTCGAGCCGGTGCGCGAGCAGGAGCGTGGCGACGATGCCGATCGCGATCACTGGCGTGGCAAGGGAAACCTGTCGCAGTCCGGATTGGACAGTCGTGCCGCTGCCCCAGCCGTACAGGCCCGCGGTGCGTTCCTGGAACAACATCAGCAGCACCGACGTGAGCGCGGTCAGGGCCAGCGCGATCGCGGACCCGGCGAGCACCAGCCGGGCCGCTCCGCCGCTGCTGCTGCGAGCGACGAGCAACACCAGCCCAGCCGCCGCGAGGCCGCCGATGAAGGCGACGATTCCGTTGACGTAGAAGGGAAGCGAGATCCCGAACGCCGCGACACCGACCACCGAGACGTACGCACCGGCGTTGACCGCGAGCGTGTCCGGCGAGGTGAGCGGGTTCCGTGCCACCGATTGCAGCACGCAGCCCGCGAACCCCAGCGCCAGCCCCACGAGCAGCGCCGCGGCCAGCCGGGGGAGCCGGCTGGCCACGAGCACTGCCACCGCCTGGCTGCGCGCGTCGTCGTCCGTGCCGGGGAAAACGGCGCGCAGGAGTTCGCCGAGCCCGACGTGCGAAGTGCCTTGCAGCAGGTGCACGGCGGACAGGACGAGCAGCGCGACAATTCCGCTGAGGAAGACGACGGACGCCGTAAGCCGCGAGACGCGCGGCCGGGCGGGTGCGGGGGCTGGTGCGATCATCGGATCAGCGCGTCAGAGCGCCGGTGAGCGCGTCCACGTAGGCGATCGCGGACTTCGGACCGCCGAACATCCAGATGCCGTCCGGAATCCGGTGCAGCTTCCCGGCCTTGACGAACGGCAGCTGCTTCCACACGGCGTTGCCCGCGAGCTCCTGGGTGAAGACGTCGGATTCGGCGGCGTTGGCGGCGTAGACGAAGGACGTGGCCGGATCGGTGATCTTGGTCAGGCCCTCGACGTCGGTGGGGGCGAGGCCGTAGACCTTGTCGCCCTCGCCGGTCCACTGGTTCGCGACGCCGAGCTGGTCGGCGATGCTGCCGAGGAACGAGCCCTTCGTGTACATCCGGACGGTGACCGTGCCGGAGGTCGAGTAGCCGTCGGTCATGACGAACTTGGCCCCGGTTTTGCCCGCGTCGGCGAGCTTCTTCTTGCCCCCGGCGACCTTGGCGTCGAATTCGGCGAGCAGCTTGCGGCCCTGCTCCTGCGTTCCGGTCGCCTCGGACAGCGTGGTGACGGTCTTGCGCAGGTAGCCGATCGGGTCGGCCGAATCCGATCCGCGCAGCGTGAGCACCTTGGTCTGCTTCGAGAGCTGTGCGATCACGTTTTCCGGCAGGTCCGTGGTGGTGACCACGAGATCCGGGTGCAGCGCGGCGACCGCGTCGAGGCTCGGCTCGCCGCGGGTGCCGACGTCCGGAGTGGACTCGGCGAGCGGCATCGACTTGTCGTAAGTGTTGTAGCCCTTGACGTCCGCCGCGCCGACCGGCTTCACGCCCAGCGCCAGCAGGTTCTCGGTGAGGCCCCATTCCAGCGACACGATCTTCGCGGCCGGTGCGGGCAGATCGACCTTGCCGCGCTCGTCGGTCAGGTGGACCGGGCCGGACGGCTTCGCGGCGGCGGCCTGGCTCTGCTCCGCGGGCGCTTCGGTCGTGCCGCACGCGGCGAGCGCGAACGTGGCGAGCAGCGCCGCGGCGGTCTTCAGGAATGGCCTGCGGGCAGATTTGGGCACACTGGACACGGGGTTTTCCTTTGTACTAGGGGATGGGTCAGGCTGAGCGGACCGGCCGCGGCCGGGAGGTGTGCCGTCCGACCGGGCGCGTGCGGACATGCCCCTCGTCGTCGACGTGGACGTCGATGCGCAGGCCGTAGACGTCGCTGAGCAGATCGGCGGTCAGCACTTCGGCCGGGCGGCCGGTCGCGCGGACGGAGCCGCGGCACAGCAGCACCACCTCGTCGGCGACGGCGGCGGCCTGGTCGAGGTCGTGCAGGACGACGCCGACCGCGACGCCGTGCTCGTCGGCGAGGTCGCGGACGAGGTCCAGCGTTTCGATCTGGTAGCGCAGGTCGAGGAAGGTGGTCGGCTCGTCGAGCAGGACGACGCCGGTGTCCTGGGCGAAGCAGGTGGCCAGCCAGACGCGCTGGAGTTCGCCGCCGGACAGTTCGTCCACCGGGCGTTCGGCCATTCCGTCGACTCCGGTGTGCCGCATGGCCCGCTCGACCAGCTCCGGGCCCTCGGGGTCGCCGGAGCCGAAGCGGCCGCGGTACGGGTGGCGGCCGTAGGACACGACGTCGCGCACACGCACGCCGCCGGGCGTGGGGCGCGACTGGGTCAGCAGCGTGACGTGGCGGGCGAATTCCTTGGGGGACAAGGCGAGCGCGTCCTGCCCGGCCAAGGTGACGTCGCCCGCGGTCAGCGGGTGCAGCCGGGCGAGCGAGCGAAGCAGCGTCGACTTGCCCGAGCCGTTGGGCCCGACCAGGACGGTGACCGCGCCCGCGCGCAGGACGATCTCGGCGTCCTGGACCACCGGTTTCGCGCCGTAGCCGAGAGCGAGTCCGGTGCCGGCGAGCGCCGGTGCTTCCGGCCAGGGTTGACTCATGAAGGTTAGCCTAACCTGATCGAGTGAAATTCCGAAACCGGACACCGCGGCGGTGTCGGACGTCACGGGCGTTTTGTACCGGGCGGGCCCGCCAGGATGTGAAACGCCTTTGCCGCGTGCCGTTGCCGCTCTAGCTTCTGATCGGGTCAGAGGTTTTCGGATTTCCGGGTGACGAGGGGAGCCGGTGCGTGGCCACGGGCGAACTCGCGACGACGACGCTGCCGGTCGGGGCAGGCTGGCTCGGGTCCCGCATCGGCGAGCGCACGGCGCGGGGCGTGGCCGGGACGGTGTCCGGCCTGATCCGCGACGGGGAGGTGCCGCCGGGGACGCGGCTGCCCACCGTGCGGGCGCTGGCGGCGGAGCTTTCGGTCAGTCCCACGACGATCGCCGAGGCGTGGTCGCAGCTGCGGGCGGCCGGGTTGATCGGCACTGGCCGGCGACGGGGCACGATAGTGCTGGAACCGCCGTCGAGCCCGCCGCCGGAGCGCGCGTTTTCCGGCTGGCAGACGGTCGATCTGGAACACGGGTTGCCGGATCCGGGGCTGCTGCCGCCGCTGGAGGACGCCGTCGCGGCGGGTGTCCACACGGAACGGTTCGGCGGTCCGGTCAAGAACTCGATCACGCCGCAATTGCGGGCCGCGGTGAAGCCGACGTGGCCGTTCGCCGCCGAATCGTGGACGGTCGCGGCCGGCGGGCAGGACGGGATGTTGCTGGCCTGCCAGGCGGTCGCGCGGCCGGGCGACGTGATCGCCCTCGAAGCGCCGACTACGCCGTGGCTGCGCGAACTGCTGCGCCGGTCGCGGATCCATGTGGTGCCGGTGCGCTGTGACGAGAACGGGCCGCTGCCGTCCTCGCTGGCGGCGGCGCTGGAACACCGGCCGGTCGCGTTCGTCTACCAGCCGCGCGCGCAGTCGCCGCTCGGGCATTCGGTTCCGGCGGACCGGCTCGCGGAACTCGCCGCCGTACTGTCCGAAGAGGACCTCACGGTTATTGAGGACGACGATTTCGGTCCGTTGGCTTCGGCTCCGTCATTGAGTCTCGGCACGCGCTTGCCCGGCCGGGTGTTGCTGGTGCGGTCGTATTGCACGGCGTTCGGGCTTGAATTGCGCAGTTGCGTGATCGGCGGGTCGGCGGTGCTGGTGGAGCGGGTGCGGCAGCAACGTGGTCCAGGATCAGTGTGGTCGAGCCGGATTCTTCAGGACGCGCAGGCGTTTCTGCTGACCGATCCCGGCAGTGCGGAATTGCTGAACCGGGCGCGCCATCGGTACGCGCAGCGGCGGTCGGCGTTGACGGAAGCGTTGCGGGAGAACGGGATTTCGGTGCGGGCCCGGGACGGGTTGACGTTGTGGGTGCCGGTTCCGGAGGAGTCTCGGACGTTGATGACCTTGGCGGCTAACGGGGTTTCCGCCGGGTCGGGTACTCGCGCGGGCAATCCGGGGACGCCGCATATCCGGATAGCGACGGGGCAGTTGCCCGATGATCCGGCTCTGGTGGCGGATCTGGCCCGGATGATCGCCCGGGCCGCGCGGCGGTCTTGATGTCTGTTTTGGACAATGCCGCGTGGGCGTCGCTGACTGGTCCGCACGCTGGGTTCGCGGAGCGGGTCGGGCAAGCCGTGCGTTATCCGGTCGACGTTTCGGTGTTTCTGGCAGTGCCGGACGAGCCGTCCGACGGGGTGTGGGACGACGTCGCCGCGCTCGCCGGGCCAGGTGCCGTGGTGCCGGTTCTCCCGCAGGCGGGGCCGCCTCCGCCGGACTGGGAGCTGCTGGAGAAGATGGCCGGGGTCCAGTTGGTGGACGCCGGGGTCGATGCCGCGCCTGATCCGGAGGCTGTTCGGCTGACGGTGGCTGACGTGCCGGAGATGCTCGATCTGGTCGCCCGCACGAAGCCTGGTCCGTTCTTGCCGCGCACGGTTCTGCTGGGGACGTATCTCGGGATTCGGCACCGCGGCGCGCTCGTCGCGATGGCGGGGGAGCGGTTGCATCCGCCGGGGTGGACGGAGATCAGCGCGGTGTGCACGGATCCGGCGTATCGCGACCGTGGTCTGGCCGGGCGGTTGGTGCGCGCGGTGGCCGCGGGGATCCGGGATCGGGGCGAGACGCCGTTCATGCACGCGGCGGCGGCGAATGTGAACGCGATCCGGCGGTACGAGGGGATGGGGTTTCGGTTGCGCCGCACCAATGCGTTCGGCCGGGTGCGCATTCCGGACGACTGGCGGGCGGCGGCTTGAATCAGCTCCCGATCCCGGTTCGGTAGTGCTCTCCTTGCTGAGGCAGGGCAAGACAGAACGGGTGTCCGGCGGGGTCGGCGTAGACGCGGAACAAGGGCGCGCTGTCGACTAGCCGCGCTCCCAGCGCCAGGACCCGGCGTTCGGCCTCGTCGAGGTCGGTCACCTCGACGTCGAGGTGCATCTGCTGCGGATCGCGCGGGTTCGGCCAGTCCGGCGGGCGATAGCCGGCGACCCGCTGGAAACCGATGCGCGGTTCGCGGCCGGACGCCTCGGCGATCGACACCCAGCCGTCCTCGTCTTCGACCCGCTGCATGCCCAGCAAGGCCTCGTAGAACGCAGCCAGTTTCCGCGGTTCCGGGCAATCGACGACCAGGGCGAGCCAGTGTCCGATCATCGGCCCAGTCTGGCAGGTCCCCGGTGGGCCGGAGACCTGCCAGGCGGTCAGGAATCGCTCAACGGCAGGCCCGGCGGATTGATGTCCGCCTTCTTCACCGCTTCGTTCTCCAACCCGTACGCGGCAAGCCATTTCGCGTACTGGCCGTGCTGAATCAGGTAATCGATCGCCGCCGCCACCGGCTTCACCAGGCCGTTGTCCTTTTTGGTCGTCGCGGCGATCAGCCCCTGCAGCGTGGCCCCGGCACCGGAGTACTTGCCCGCGCTGCGGGTCGGGTTCGGCGTCTTCGCGGTTTGGGTCGCGTGGTAGGCGATGCCCGGGTTCGGCGCGAAGTACGCGTCGATCCGGCCGGACGCCAGTGCCAAGTATGTGCTGTTCTTGTCCGCGAAATTGCGCACGTCGAGCTTCTTGCCCTCAGCGGTCAGCTTGCGTTGCCATTCCTTGAGGATTTTCTCCTGGTTGGTCCCGCTGTCGACGGCGACCGTCTTCCCGGCCAGCACTTCGTAATTGCCGTCGAAGTTCCACGTGTTCGCGCGGTTCGTCTCGAAGCCGAGGTTGTCCTCGCGGTAGGCGGCGAAGTCGAAGCCCTGCTGTTTGCGCTGTTCGGTCACCGTGATGTTCGAGAACCCGGCGTCGAACTGGCCGCTTTGCAGGCGTACGAACAGGTTCTGCCACGACGCGTTCTGAACGTCCGGCTCCAGCCCGAGCACCGCGGCGACGAGTCGGCCGAGGTCGGGTTCGGCTCCGGTGAGGGTGCGCTGGTCGGTGCCGACGTAGGCCAGCGGCGGGAAGCCCGACGGCAGTGCGCCGACGCCGATCGTCAGCTTGCCCTTGTCGAGGAACTTCTTCGGCAGTTGCGCGCGGATCTCCGCGACGACGGGCACGGTCAGCGAAACCGGGTGCGCGTCCGCGGTGTTCGCGGCGACGGAAACGGTCTGCGAACCGTTCGCGCCGGTCGACGCCTGGGTGCTGCCGCCGCACGCGCCGGCGAGCAGTGCGACCGCGGCGAGGACGGGCAGGATCGTGCGGGTTTTCATGCGTTCTCCGGGATTTCGAGACGGGCGACCTTCCCGAGGAAGGCTCGGGTCCGGTCGTGGCGGGGACGGTCGAGGACGGCTGATGGCGGTCCTTCTTCGATGACACGGCCTTCGTCGAGGAACACGACGTGGTCGGCGATCTCGCGGGCGAAACCGATCTCGTGCGTCACCACGATCATCGTCGTGCCGGACCGCGCCAGTTCCCGGATCACGGCCAGCACCTCGCCGACGAGTTCCGGGTCGAGCGCGGACGTCGGTTCGTCGAGCAGGATCAGCCGCGGTTCGAGCGCGAGCGCCCTCGCGATGGCGACCCGTTGCTGCTGCCCGCCGGACAGTTGCCGTGGATACGCCCCGGCCTTGTCCTCGAGGCCCACGCGGGCAAGCAATTCCCTCGCCCGCGTTTCCGCCTCGGCGCGGGCCAGTCGTTGCGTGACGAGAGGCGCTTCCACGATGTTGTCGAGGATGGTGAGATGTGGGAAGAGGTTGAAATTCTGGAACACAAAACCGATCCGCGACCGTTGCTTCAGAATCGCGCGCTCGCTCAGCTCCTTGAACCGGTCTCCGTGCACGCGCACGCCGACGAGTTCGTCATCGATGCTGACGTAGCCGCTGTCAAGGCGTTCCAGATGGTTGATCGTCCGTAACAAAGTCGATTTCCCGGAACCGGACGGTCCGAGCACCACGGTCACTTGCCCGCCAGGAGCGGTGATGTCGATTCCGTCGAGCACCCGGATCCCGTCGTACATTTTGACCGCGCTGCGAACGCGGACTTCGGCGCTCATCGGGCCACCCCCAGCGAACGCAACCGGGCGCGGAACCGCTGGAACGGCGTCGGCGGAACGGTGCGCAATGCGCCACGGGAAAAGAAGCGCTCGACGTAATACTGGATCACTGACAGGACGCTGGTGAGAATGATGTACCAGACCGTGCCGACGAGCAGCAGCGGAATGATCTGCCCGCTGTTGGTGCTGGCCTGGGTTTCGACCACGCCGAACAGTTCCAGCAGCGACGTGATGTAGACGACGGAAGTGCCTTTGAGCAGGCCGATCAGCTGGTTCGCGTAGGCGGGCACGATCGCGCGGGTGGCCTGCGGCAGGATGATTCGCCGGTATTGCCGGGATCGCGGAAGCCCCAGCGCGGCCGCCGCTTCGAGCTGTCCTTGATCCACGGAAAGCACGCCGGCGCGCACGATTTCCGCGGCGTAGGCGGCTTCGTTCAAACTCAAGCCGAGCACCGCGACGACGAAGAAACTCAACACGTCGGTGGCGCTGAAGCTGAAAAACGACGGCCCGAACGGGATGCCGAGGCTGAGCGTGCTGTACAGCGCGGTCACGTTGGCGAGGAACAGCAGCAGCACGATCAGCGGAATCGAGCGGAAGATCCACACGTACGCCCACGAAACCGCTTGGAGCAGCGGGTTTTTCGACAGCCGCAGCAATGCGAGCACGATCCCGCCGACGAGCCCGAACACCGCGGCGAGGCCGGTCAATTCGAGGGTGAGCACCAGCCCGTCGAGGATTACCGGACGGAAGAACCAATAGCCGAAGACGTCCCACTGGAACACCGGATTGGTGATCAGCGCGTGCGCCAATTGGGCTAGCAACACGAGCACGACCGCGGCAGCGACCCAGCGCCCGGGACGGCGCAACGGGGCGACTTTCTTCGCGGCAAGCTCGCGCAACCGAGCTTCACCGGGCGGTTCGGGACCTGCGGACGGCACCGGCACGGCGCGCAGCGTCGGAGGAGAACTCACAGTGGCTCCTGGGGATCGCGGAGAGGGCGATCGCCACTGTGACCCGCGGGGTTCCCGGCTGTCGAGTGTCCTCTTGGGACTCCCACATGGTGAGCGCGGTGGTACGGAAGAAGGTTTTGTACCGGCTTTGTTACTGACTGTCTACTGTGGACTAACGGAGCAGGTGCCGGTCCAGGAACGGGTTCCGGAACTTCCCGGCCGGGTCCAGCTCCGCCGCCAGCTGCCGGAACTGCCGCACCCCGTCGTGGTCCAGATCCAACGCCGCGCCGTGGAACAGCTTCCCCCAATGGGCGCGAACGCCGAACGGAGCGAGCTTCTCCTCGAGCACCGGCAGCACCGCTTCGACCTCCGGCTGGCGCTGCTGCCAGGTGAAATGCACCGCCACCCGGTCGCCGCCGTACGCCGGGCTCAGCCAGAGTTCGTCACCGGCGACAGTCCGGATCTCCGACACCACCAGCAGCGGTGCGATGAGGTCGCCGAGGCTGCGCAACGCCTCGAACGCGGCGGCCGCATGCGCGCGAGGCACGAAGTACTCGCTCTGCAATTCCGCCCCGACGCTCGGCGCGAATTCCAGGCGGAAATGTGGCAACCGGTCGTACCACGGTCCGGGAACTCCGCCTTGCACTGTGGTGTTTTCCGCCGAAATGCCCGCTGCGTGGGCGGGGTGGCGCGGGCCGTCGGCGGGAAGCGCGCCGAACAAGGAATCGGGAATCTCAGCCGGGACGCGGTTCTTCAGCAGGACTTGGTCGACAACGTCCCGCGCCCAGTTCGTGAACAGGCTGACGCTGTAGCCCGTCGCCTGGATCTCGTCGAAGTGCTCCAGCGCGGCGGACCACGGGAGAGCGTCGAAAACGTCTTGGCGCACCGAGAAAGTCGGCTCCAGGTCGAGGGCGAGCCGGGTGAGGACGCCGAGCGCGCCGACGTTCACCACGACGCCGGGGAACTCGACATCGGCGCGGGAGAAGGTTCGCAGGGAGCCGTCGGCGGTGAGGAGTTCGACGGCGGACACCGCTGAGGCCAGGCCGGGCAGTCGCTGCCCGGAGCCGTGGGTGCCGGTCGCGACGCTGCCCGCGACGGTGAGGTGGGGGAGTGACGCCAGGTTGGCCAGGGCGTACCCGGCCTCGTGCACCTGCGCGACGACGTCGCCGTAGCGGGTCGCGCCGCCGATGGTGAGCGTTTCGGCGGTGATTTCCGGGGCGATGTCAAGCGCGGAGAGATCGAGTTGGACGCCGTCCGGGCTGTCGGCGACCGTGTTGAAGCTGTGCCGGCTGCCGAGCGCCTTGACTCGGGTTGCGCTCGCGACGAGTTCTTGCGCCTCGGAAAGGGTGCGCGGGGCGAGGATCTCGCGGGCGCGGTAGGTGAGATTGCCAGCCCAGTTTTCGATCACGAACGCCGAGCCTAACCGGCCCCGGCGCGGCAGACTGGGGACAGGCCGAGGCGAGGAGAACCGACATGCATTCCGCTGGACTCGTGCTGCACCCGCGCCGCGACTCGAAAGCCGCGGTCGACGCGGTGCTGGGCTGGGCCGCCGTCCGCGGGATCGAGATCCTCGGCATCGTGGACGAGATCGCGCGGGTCGACTGTTCCGCGACCGGGGTCCAGCCCGCTGAACTGGGCAAACGGTCGGATCTGGTGGTCAGTCTCGGCGGCGACGGCACCATGCTGCGCGCGATGCGGCTCGCCGACGGGCAGCACGCGCCGGTGCTCGGCGTCAACCTCGGGAAGCTCGGGTTTCTCGCCGAGGTCGACGTGCCGGACCTGCCGCTCGCGCTGTCCGCGATCGACCGGGAGGAGTTCACCGTCGAGCCCCGGATAGCGGTTGACGCGCGGTTCGGCGGCCGGATCGAGACCGCGTTCAACGACGTCGCGGTGGTGCGCGTGCCTGGCGACGGGAGCGCAGTGGTCGCGGTGCTGGTGAACGGCGAGCAGTTCGTGAGCTACGCGGCCGACGCGGTCGTGGTCGCGACGCCGACTGGATCCACCGCGTACAGCTTCTCCGCCGGCGGGCCGATCACGAGCCCGGCTGTCGAAGCGCTGCTGGTCACACCCGCCGCGCCGCATTCGGCGTACAGCCGCGGCGTGGTGTTGTCGGTGCACGACACCGTGACGCTGGAGGTGCTGCCGTCGAGCGGGCGGCTCGCGGTGGAGGTCGACGGCCAGGTCGCGGGCTATGTCGGGCCGGGCGAAACCATCGACCTGCACGCCCGGCCGAACGCGGCCCGCGTCGTCCGGCTCGGCATGACGACCTTCTACCAGCGCGCCCGGCGCAAGCTGCGGCTCTCTGATTCGGCGGAGATTCCGCTGTCCTGAGCAGGCCTTCCCAGCTCCTGGTAATTGCGCCCTGACCTGCAGTAATGCCGTGCTGAGTGTGCCAGGCGTCACTTGTCGGTGACATTGCCGTGTCCTATTCGTAATGTCGGGGCGGCTTTGCGGATCCGAACGAGGAGATGGTGGTGCGAGGTGTCCGGTAGACATCGGGACGGATCGAAGTCGTGGCGGCTGCCGGCCGCGGCGGGTGCGCTGGCCGTCGGCGCGCTGGCGGTGCCGGTGTGGCTGACCGCCGGCGCGGTCGAACCGCAGCAGTTCCCGGCCGCTGCCGCGGAAATGCACGCGTTCAGCGCGCCGCGGGCGTCGAGCACCGCTCCGTCCACCACTTCGACGCCGCCGACGACGTCTTCCAGTGCTGCCCCGACGACGTCTTCCTCGTCGCCGACTAGCAAAACGACCTCGCGCACTCCGGAAACCCCGGCGGCGAAAGCGTGTTCGTCCACTTTGGCCGGTGCGCAGCCCGCGGTGGCGCAGGTGGGCAACTACCTCAAAGAGAAGTTCTCGGTGGATACGGTCGGCGGCCGGGCCGGACGGTCCGGCGCGAGCGACCATCCGGCCGGTCTCGCGCTGGACTTCATGGTCGACACGAAAACCGGAAACGCTTTGGCTGCTTACGTTCTCGCGCATCAGAGCGAGTTCGGCGTGAAGTACGTGATCTGGCAGCAGCGCTACAACGACGGCGGCGGCTGGTCGGCGATGGAGGACCGCGGCGGCGAGACCGCGAACCATTTCGACCACGTCCACGTTTCGTTCGAGCGCGGCGCGAAGGTTTCGGTCACCTGCTGACACCCGACTTTCGGAGGTGGGCCGGAATCATCGCGGAGAGCACACTGTGCGCGGCCGATTGGTCACCGTCCGCACGGGGGTGACCGTCCTTCGCTGCGTGAGGAGCTCCGATGGCGGGCAAGTTCTCGATCCGGCTCACTCTCAGCGTCGTCGGAGTGCTGGTGGCACTCGGCGGCACCACGACCGCCGCGGCCGCTGCCGCGCCGGACGATCCGGTTTCGTGGCGCGTACCCGCTACCCCTGCGGAGGCGGCTGCTTTGGCGCACGCCGGGTTCGACGTCGCCGAGACCGGTCCGGGCGTGGCCTACGTAATCGGGAACCAAGCGGTCGCCGGGCAGTTGCGGGACCGCGGTTATGCGCCGGAATTCTTCGACACTGTCTACAAAGGAGTGACGACGCGCGCCGCGGGCGACACTTTCTACGGCGGCTACCGGACGGTCCCGGCGCAAGAAGCGCACCTGGCGAAAGTCGCGGCGGCGCACCCGGATCTGGCGACCGAGTACTCGCTCGGCCAGTCGTGGCGGAAGACGCAGGGCCTGGGCGGCCACGACATCAACGCGATCTGCCTGACCAAGAAGCAAGACGGCGACTGCACGCTGTCCACGAAATCGCCGAAGCCGAAATTCGTGGTGATGGCACAGATCCACGCACGGGAGATCTCCACGGGCGAACTCGCCTGGCGCTGGATCGACTACCTCGCCGACGGCTATGGCACCGACGCCACCGCGAAGTCCATTTTGGACACCACCGAGGTGTGGGTGGTGCCGATCTCCAACCCGGACGGCGTCGACATCGTCGCTTCCGGCGGCAACTCGCCGAAACTGCAGCGCAAGAACGCGGATACCAGCAACGGCAATTGCGGCGGCACGAACAACGGCATCGATCTGAACCGCAACTCGACCTTCCGCTGGGGTGCCGACTCGGACTCGCCGTGCGCCGAGACGTACCAAGGCCCGAGCGCCGGGTCGGAGCCGGAAGTGCAGGCGTTGGAACAGTTCTTCCGCGCGATCTATCCCGAGCAGCGGGGCAGCGGCGACAACGATCCCGCTCCCGACACCGCTCGCGGCACGATGATCACGTTGCACAGCTACGGAAACGACATCATCGTCCCGTGGGGTTTCACTTCCGATCCCGCGCCGAACGACGCCGCGTTGCGCAAGCTCGGCGCGAAGTTCAGCGATTCGAACGGGTATCTGGTGGGGACGAACACGGAAACCGTGGGCTACTCGACGAGCGGCACGACGGACGACTTCACGTACGGTGCGCTGGGGGTGGCCAGCTTCACGTTCGAGGTCGGCGGGCAGAGCGGCAGTTGCGGCGGGTTCTTGCCGCGGTATTCGTGCGTGGACAGTACCTTCTGGCCGAAGAACAAGGGTGCGCTGATCACGGCAGCACAGTCGGCGGCGGCTCCGTATCAGCAGTGAGGTGCGGTTGAGCGCGGCGCACTCAGGCAGGTGACGCCTGGGTGCGCCGTAGCGTGTGCGGAGTGGATTACCTCCCGTGGCGCGACGACATGCGCCAAGCGATCGACGGCTACATGCCCCGGATTCAGGCCGTCTTCGCCCGGTTCGGCCAGCTTGAGCCGGACACGGTGTCGGACGAGGTCGATTCCGTCGCGCTGACGAAAGCCGAGGAGGTCGATCCGCCGCTGCCGAGGGCGCTGCTTGAGCTGTACGCGTCCATCCGGGAGGCCAGCTTCGAACACCTCCACAACGCTTACTTCATTCACTCCCTCGACTTGGTGCTGGACGGTCTGCACCGTTCCGGCATTCCCGCCTGGGCGCCCGAAGTCACCGATGAGCGGCTCGCCGTCTTCGCCTCGGACGGCGGCGGGCGCATGTTCGCGGTCGGATACCGCACCGGAACCGTGTTCAGGCTGCCGGTGGGCGCCGTCGTGGAGAAGGTCTACGACGGCTCGATCGACTCCATCGGGCCGGGCGAGATCGCGAAGGACCTCCCTGAGTTCCTGGACCGGCTTCTGGGCATCGCGCAAGCCTTCGCTGATGAGCACGACGAGGACGACGAAGACGAGGAACGCGCCATCCTGTGAAGGGTCGTAACCATCAGTTAACTCGTCAGGCGACCTATCTCACCTCGCCGCTTAGGTAAACGTCACCATGCCGGGGCTGTCATATGTACGTACATCCCGTACAGTAGTTCTGTAGCAGAACTAATCGAGCGGGAGGCGGCAGTGACGATCGGCCTGGAGCGTGCTCGGCCGGCGGTCGTGCGGGATCATCCGAAGGCTGGCTGGTTCGCCGTCGGCGCGGTGTGTTTCGGGGCGTTCATGGGGCAGCTCGACGCCAGCATCGTCACGCTCACTTTCCCGGCGCTGCAGCACGAGTACGGGGCTCCGCTGGCCGCCGTCCAGTGGGTGTCGCTGGCGTATCTGCTCGCGCTCGTGGGATTGCTGGCCGCGGTCGGACGGGTGGCTGACGCGGTCGGGCGGAAGCTGACCTACGTGCAGGGGTTCGGCGTGTTCACCGTCGCGTCGATCGCGTGCGGGCTCGCGCCGACGCTCGGCTGGCTGGTCGCGTTCCGCGTGGTGCAGGCGATCGGCGCGGCGATGTTGCAGGCCAACAGCGTGGCGCTGGTGGTGCGGAGCGTCCGCGAGGACCGGGCGCGCGCCGCGCTCGGGGTGCAGGCGGCGGCGCAGGCGCTGGGGCTCGCGCTCGGGCCCGCGGTCGGCGGGTTGCTGGTCGACACGGTCGGCTGGCGGTGGGTCTTCCTGGTCAACGCGCCGGTCGGGCTGGCCGGGCTGATCGCCGGGCGCTACCTCCTGCCGCGCACTCGCGAGCGCACGCCGCTGGGCCGCTTCGACGGGGCGGGGGTCGGGCTGCTGGCGACCGCGTCGACGGCGTTGCTGCTGGTGATTTCCGGGGTGTCCGGGCTGGAGATGCCGGGGTGGCTGCTCGTCGCGCTGGTCGGAGCGGCCGTCCTCGCCGCGATCGGGTTCGTGCTGCGGGAAAACTCCGCGAGCAGCCCGATCTTGCAGCTGTCGGTGCTGCGGCCGCCGGTGGTCTCGCTGGGGCTGGCCGGGGCGCTGTGCGGATACCTCGTGTTGTTCGGGCCGCTGACGTTGCTGCCACAGGTGCTCGGCACGGCGGGCGGGACCGGGGCGGTGCTGACGTGTCTTCCCGCCGGGTTCGCGGTGGCGGCGGTGCTGGCCGACCGGGTGCTGCCGAAGCGGCTCGGTTCTCGCGGACGCACGGTGCTGGGCGCGCTCGTCGCGGCGGCGGGATGCGCGGCGCTGGGGCCGGCGTCCGCTCCTTGGGAGGTGGGCGTGTCGCTGGTGGCGGCCGGGCTCGGTCTGGGAGTGTTCATTCCAGCCAACAACTCGGCTGTCATGAGCGCGATCCCGGCGCGGATGTCGGCCACCGGAGGAGGACTGGTGAACATGGCGCGCGGACTGGGGACGGCGCTGGGCGTGGCGCTCGTGACACTGTGCCTGCACACCGGCGGGGAAACGGCCGCGCTGGCGGTGCTGGCCGGGGCCGGCGTCCTGGCCGCGGCGACCGGGCTCGCGGCACGCCCGGAGCGGGCCCGGTGACCGCGCCCGAACCCGCGCTCGCCGACGTCGTCGCCCGGCTCCGGCGGGCCATGCGGCGGGCCGCGCGCACCGCGGATCCGGACAACACGTTGTCGGTGGCGCAGCTGGAATTGTTGTCGTGCCTCTTCGAGAATCCCGGCGCGCGGCCGAGCCGGATCGCGCAGTTGCTGAAGCTCGCGCCGAACTCGGTGACGACGATGGTCACGGGGCTGCGCTCGCGGGACCTCGTTACGCGCACCAGCGGCGGTGACGACCGGCGGACGGTCGCGCTCGAACTCACCGACACCGGCCGCGCCGCGGTCGAGCGGTGGCAGGGGCACAACGCGGCGATCTTGGCCGCGGCGCTGGACGGGGTGCATCCGGCGTGGCGGCACCTGATCGCGGCGGCGGTGCCCGCGTTGAACGAGCTGGTGGGGGCGATCGACGCGTTGGCGGAGACTGGGCAGGCGCGCTCTTGAGGGCGGCCCTCACGGCTGGGAAGTCCGTGAGGGGAACCCTCATTGACTCTGATTCCCTCAGGGTTCCCTTCACGGACCTGAGACGGACGCCCGGCGTGGGGCCTAGAGCGCGGGCGGTCCAGCCTCGACCCGCCGCAGCACGTGCTCCAGTTTGTCCTCCTCCGCACTCCCGAACGGCAGACTTTCCTCCCACCACGTAACCCCAGCCTCGGCGAACGGTTCGACGACACTCCGCGCCTGAGCCGGATCGGTGGGGCTCGTTCCGCCGAACACGACGTCGAACGGTGCGTCAGTGTCCCGTTCGCTCCGGATGTAGGCGATCATGTCCCGCACCTCGGAGACGTCCGGCAAACCCTTGGCACCGGCGGACTCGAAGATCGGCACCACACCGTCCCACCGAGCAGCGCGGCGCATGGGCCGACGGTTGGGCCACCGGCCCGCCACCCAGACCGGCGGGCGAGGGCGTTGCACCGGCGGCGGGAGGAGCGTCACGTTGCGGGCAGTGAAGTGCTTGCCGGAGAACGTGACCGGTTCGCCGGTCCAGAACTGGGCGATCAGGTCGAGGCCCTCGTCCAGCTTCTCGGCGACCACTTTCGCGTCGGCGGATTCGCCGAAGTCGCCGAACTCCGCCTCCAGCGGCGCGCCCAGCCCGGCGCCGAACACGACCCGGCCGTCAGTCAGATTGTCCAAAGTGGACACCACGCGGGCGAGTTGCTGCGGGCGGCGGCGCGCGACCGGCGTGACCATGGGGCCGAGCCGGATGCGGCTGGTCGCCAGCGCGGCGGCGGTGAGCAGGATCCACGGATCGCCGAAGAGGCGGCCGGGACGTTTGTCCAGCACCACGTGGTCCCAGACGAACAGGCCGTCCCAGCCCGCCTCTTCCGCGGCCACTGCGACCTTGGCCACCGCGCGCGGGTCGGCGAAGTCGCCGAAGTTCGGGATGCAGACCGAGAAACGCATGCCGCCAACCCTGCCCGGCCCCGCTGAACGCGTCAAACGGATTTGCCTGCCACGTAAGTCTGCCGCACTTTGGCCCGCAGCAGAGCGTCCGGTGCTTCGGTGAACGGATCGACGTCCAGCACGACGAAATCCGCGGCCAGGCCCGCTGCGAGCTGGCCGGTCAGCCCGTCCCATCGGCACGCGTACGCGGCGTCGCGGGTGCCGTGGGCGAGGGCTTCGGCCAGGGGCAGGGCGTATTCCGGCAGGTTGGGTTCCAGATCCGGGTTCAGCGCGGACCGGCGGGTCGTCGCGACGTACATGTTCGGCAGCGGCGGATGCGGCGCGGTCGGGGCGTCGGAGCCGAACGCGAGGACGGCACCAGCCGCGGTCAGTTCCGGCCACGGGAAACTGCGCTGCACGCGGTCGTCGCCCAGTTTCGCGCGCCAGTTTTCCTGGATCGCCGGGTCGGCGTGCACCGGCTGCATCGACGCGACGGCGCCGAGTTCGGCCAGCCGCTTGACGTTTTCCGCAGTCACGGTCTCCAGGTGTTCGAGCCGATGCCGCCGGTCGCGCGGTCCGTTCACCTCGATCGCGTGCTCAAGCGCCGACAGCGCGATGTCCGACGCTTCGTCGCCGATCGCGTGCATCGCGACCTGCAGGCCCGCCGCGTCCGCCGCGGCGACGACCGGAGCCAGCGCTTCCGGCGGCCACAGCGGACCGGGGTGGCTGCCGTCGACGAACGGCTTTTTCATGGCCGCGGTGCAGGTGTCGATGACTCCGTCGATCATCAGCTTGATCCCGGCCACTCGCAGCCACGGCCCGGACAGCCGTGCGCTCAGTTCGGCCGCGCGCTCGACCTGGCGGAGATCGTCGCGGGTGTTGCCAGTGCGCTCGATCAGCCAGTGCCCGGCGACGCGCATTGGAAGCCGTCCGTCTTCGAGAGCTCGTTCCAGAGTGGCGAGATCGGCCTCGGTGAGCGCCATGTCGACAGCGGTTGTGACGCCGTCCGCGAGGTATTGCGCGAACGCAGCCGCCAGCGCACGGTCGCGGTCGGCGTCGCTGGTCTGGTCGTCGAGGAAGTGCCGCATCAGTTGCAGCGCAGCGGTTTCGTACAGCATGCCGTCCGGCTCGCCGGTCTCGTCGCGGCCGATGCGGCCGTCGAGCGGGTCGGGCGTGTCGCGGTCGATGCCCAGCTCGCGCAGGGCGGCGCTGTTGACCCACGCGGAGTGGACGTCGTTCGCGGCGAGATAAACCGGCCGGTCCGGGACCACCGCGTCGATCAGCTTCCGGTGCGGCGCTTGTCCGCCGAGCGCGTCGAAAAGCCAGCTGCGGCCCAGGATTCGCGGCGCCGTCGGATCGTCCGCCGCGGCGCGGGCGAGCCGGTGCTGGATGTCTTCAGGGGAAGTCGCGGAGAACAGATCGACTTGCTCGAGCGCTTCGCCCATCGACACCAGATGCGTGTGCGCGTCCACGAAACCGGGCAGCACGAAGGCTCCGTCCAGTTCGACCACGTGCGCCTCGATGCGGTCGGCCTCCGCGGTGCTGCCGACGTATTCGATGGTCTCGCCGCGCACGACCATGGATTCCGCCCATCCGGATACGCTCGCGGTGAAGATCCGGCCGCCGCGGTAGTGCACGGGGGTCATCGGGCCACCACCGTTTCCGCCGCCGCGAAGGTGCGCCAGCCGTTCAAGGTATTGGGACTGCCAGCATGCACCCGGATGGTCCGGGCCGCGGGTTCGAGCAGGACCGTGGCCAAGGTCGCCCATCGGTCGCCGAACGCGGCGTCCGGATCCGGGACGCAGCACAGCTTCGGCTCGCCGGGCCCGGAACGGAGGAAGGCGACGAGATCGACGGCGTGCGCGGGTGTCGGGTAGTCCTGCAGCCGGGTGGTCACCAGCGCGTGCCGCAGCTGGGAATCCGGTTCGAACAGTCCGTGTTTCTCGCGAGCAGCGGCGTCAGGGTCGAGAAAGTGGTTGGTGTGCACCAGAAAACCTGCTTCGGGGTCGAGAGTGGTCACTCCGGCCGGGCTCAGCTCGGCGCAGACTGCGGAGTCGGGATCAAGCAGTGTGAAGGCTCCGGAAGTGTGGATCGGGGCTGTTCGCAGCAGGTCGAGCGCTTCGGCGGTGCTGCCTGCCTCGCCGAGGACGGCCGCGGCCAGCACATGGACCGGGATACCGGCGGCGGAATCGTCTTGGTGGCCGAGAATGTTGAAGAAGAGGCCGAGACCGGCGCTGTTGACGCCGATCTTGCCGAGGATGCCGTGCTCGGTGATCCCGGCGAAGGCGTACCGCGTGCCGCGTACTTCCTGGGTGTGCCAGCAGCCCGACAGTTCGATGTGCCAGTCCCAGGTTTGGATGCCGAACGGAGAGCCGGAGCCGGGAACGCGCACGAGCGTTGAGCATTCCGGGCGAGTGCGGGGGTCGGCGGCGATGATTTCGGTGCGTCCGTTGAGCGCTGCCGCCTGCCACAGTTCGATCCCGGCACCTGCGGCGATGCCCGCGATTTCGTCGGCGTAGCGGCTCCGCCAAGCGTCGACGTTGTCCAGCAACCGGAGCGCGTCGGTCCGGATCTGCTGTTCGGGGATGCCGAGGGTGTCGAACCAGCGCAGATACAGCTCCAGTGTGTCCGCGAGGCCAGCGCGCAGCTGGGTGCCGCGGGAAACGCCGCGGGCGTGCGGATCGGGGTCGTTGACGAGCAGGTGCATTCTGTTCCTTGCGATCGAGGTCAGACGGTGGCGCGGGGACGGCCGGCGAGCAGGTAGACGGCGGCGGCGATCAGCATTCCGGCTGGCAGCGAGAAGTCGATCCCGCCGGCCGCGCTCGCCACGAATCCGGTGTACATCCCGGGAACGGAGAGGCAGAAGGCGGCTGCGGTCGCGCCGAGGACGAGGGCGGCGATGCCGGGCCAGTGCACGCCGCCGACGTACCAGAACGGGCCGCCGCGGCGTTCGTCGGCGAGCGCGTGGCCGTCGTAGCGGTTGCGGCGCAGCAGAAGGTCGGTCACGTAGATCGCCATCATCGGGCCGAGCACGACGACCATCAGCTGCATCAGGTCGTTGACTGCCTTGAGGAAATCGGACACGAGCAAGGCGTACAGGGTGAGCAGCACTCCGGCGGTGCCGTCGAGCAGGACGCTGCGGGAACGGCGCAAGCGGACGCCGATCGCCTGCAGCGCGAGGCCGGAGCTGTAGACGGTCATCGCGTTGTTGGCGATCGCGCCGAGGATCACCGCGATCAGGAAGATCGGGGTGAACCAGGACGGCAGAACGGATTCCAGCGCGGTTTGCGGGTCGCTCATGTCCAAAGTGGTCGCGGCGAACGCGCCGAGTGCGGTGAACGCGACGCTCGGCAGGAAGGCTCCGGCGGCGGTCCAGGCGGCGACAGCGAACGGTTTGGTGTCGCGCGGGAGATACCGCGCGAAGTCCGCGCTGGTGTTGTAAGACAGCGCGGCGGACGCGACCAGGGCCACGCCGCCGGCCAGCGCCGCCCACAGCGCGGCCCCGTGCAGCGGCGTCGCGGGCTGGTAGCTCCACGCGGTGTGCCGGATCAGGAAACCGCCCAGCACCAGGAAAACCGCGGTCGTCACGATGGCGAGCGGCAGGTAGAGGCGCACGATCACGGAGTGGCCGTAGACGCTGATCACCAGCGTCGCGGCGGCGATCGCGACGATCACGAGGACTTTGCCCAGGGTGTTCAGTTCGATGCCGAGCCGCGCGCACAGGCTGAACGCGGTCACCGAGGCCGCGGACCAGCTCAAGGCCACGTAGCAGACCGAAACGAGCCAGCCGTTCAGCCCGATGACGAAACGGTTGCCGCGCGTGCCGAACATCGCCCGCATGATGACCTCGCTCGGCGCGCCCGCCGCCGGGCCGCTGACCGCGACGAGGCCGACCAGCGCCCAGCACAGGTTGCCCACGACGATCACCGCGAGCGCCTGTAGCAGGCTCAATCCGCTGAGCACGAGCGCGCCGCCGACGACCAGGCTGAGGTAGCTGACGTTGGGCGCGGCCCACACCCCGAACAGGTCGCGGGCCCGGCCGTGCCGCTCGTCGTCGCCGATGACGTCGATGCCGTGGGCTTCCACCCGGGGACCGCGCCCGGGGCGGGCCGGGGGCGGCGCGGACGTGCCGGGCGGCGCGGGCGGGGTGGCGGGAGCGGTCATGGCGAACCTCCGGACCGGGGAAGTGACCCGGGCCACGGTAAGGACCCAAATCGATTTGGGCAATGGTCGGGCCGGAGCGGTTTCCAAAACGATTTGGCCGAGGTTAGGCTGCTGCGCCATGGCTGGGAAGAGAACGCGGGCGACCATCAAGGACGTCGCCCGCCGCGCCGGGGTTTCTCCGACCACGGTGTCGCACGCCTTCAGCGGGAACGGGACCGTCGCGGCCGACACCGCGGAGCGGGTGCGGGAGGCGGCGCGCGAGCTGGGCTACCGGCCGGACACGGTCGCGCGCGGGCTGCGCTCCAGCAGGCTCGGGGTGCTCGGGCTGGTGGTGCGGCCGCTCGACCCGCTGGACACCGCGTTCCTGGAAGGCGTCGACTACTTCCTGCGGTTCGCCGGGTCGGCCGCACTGGCCGCGGTGGAACGCGGGTACGGCCTGATGCTGGTGCCGGACCCGACGCGCGCCGACGCGCCCGCGGTCGGGCTCGCCTGCGACGGGTTCCTGATCACCGAACCGGTCGAGAACGATCCGCTGATCACGATGCTGACCCGCGAGTGCGTGCCGTTCCTCGGCGTCGGGCGGGATCCGGCGCGGCCCGCGTCGCCGGACTACCTCGACCTCGGCACCAGGCGGATCGTCGCCGAGGTGCTCGACCACCTGGCCGCGGCGGGCGGGTCGCGGATCGCGGCGGTGCTGGGCACCGATCGCAACGAGTGGAACCTGGACGCCGAAACGGCTTACCTGGACTGGGTTCGCGCTCGCGGGCAGCGGCCGCTGGCGGTGCGCCGCGCGGAGGTCGCCGGGGAAGCGGGCGGACGCGAGGCGGGGGAGGAACTGTTCGGGCTGGCCGAGCCGCCGGACGCGGTGTACTGCCAGACCGGGCGGCACGCGGCCGGGGTGCTGGCCGCCGCGCGGGCGCGAGGACTCGCGGTGCCCGGCGACGTGCGCATCGCCTGCGGCGCGGATTCCGATTCCGAGCACACCCGGTCGTCCGTCCCGCCGATCACGTCCGTCGACCTCCGGCCGGTGCGGCTGGCGCGCACCGCGGTCGCGGTGCTCGCCGATCGGGTCGAAGGGATCGAGCCGCCTGTCCCCGGGCCAGCGGAATACGAGCTGATAGTGCGCGGGTCGACCCGGGGATAAGCGGATGTTTTCGTTCCGGGTCAGGCGTGCGGGACCGCTCCGACGCGCGATGCCCGCGGCCGCAGCGCCGTCAGCGCCCCGCTGAGCGCGAGCCGGCCGGGGCCGGTGAACGCGATCAGCAGCAGCGCCCAGCAGAACATCGCGGCCGCTTCGCCGCCGTTCTCGATGGGGAAAAGCCCTTGCGGCACATGGACGGAGAAGTAGGCGTACGCCATCGACCCGGACCCGATCAGCGCGGCGATCCGGGTGCCGACGCCGAGCAGGACGAGGCCGCCCGCGACGAGCTGGATGAGCGCGGCCCACCAGCCCGGCCAAGAGCCCGCCTGCGCCGCGCCGTGCGCGCCGAGCACTCCGAAGAGCGATTTCACGCCGTGGCAGGCGAAAAGGAACCCGACGACGATGCGGAACAAACCGAGCGCGTAATCCTGTGCCGCGTCCAGCCGGTGCATGATGCCTCCACATAGGACGACTCGGGCGGACGGCGGCTCGGAACCGGACCTGTCCGCGAAGTGGTCCAGACCTTTCCTGGGCCGGTCTCAGGTATACCCGTGACCGGAGTCTCGGCGATACCTGCGAAAGTCAGGTTCCGGCTGATCCCGCGGGTGTGGTAACGGCCGGGGAAGGGGATGGCGTCCGGTTCGGGGAACCGGCGGGTCCGTTGGGAGGAACGGGGTTTCCGGCGTCTGCCGGGCAGTCGCGCCGGGCGGGGCCGGGCCGCGGATTCCGCGGCGGGGATCGGCGGCCTGAAACCCGGGTCCGGACTCAGTGCTCCTTATCGGTTCACAGCGCGACCACGATCTTGCCGTGGACGTGCCGCCCGGCTTGCATCGCCACGGCTTCGCGGATCTGCTCGGCCGGGAAGGCCGCCGCGATCGGCACGGTGAGCTCGCCGGAACCGATCGCGTCCGTGATCCGTTCGAGGGCGCCGGATTCCGCGTCGAACGCACCTGTCGCGCGCACGCCAGGAAGGGCGGGACCGTCGGCGATCGTGGAGATCCGCTCGGGCTGCACGCCGAGTTCGAGTGCGGTCTCGGCCGTTTCCCTGCCGAACAAGTCGGCCGCCGCGGTGATCCCTTCCGGTGCCAAGGCTCGAACTCGGGTCGCGAGGCCGGGACCGTATGCCACGGGCTCGGCGCCGAGTTCGCGCAGAAAGCCGAAGGTGCGCTCGGAGGCAGTGCCGAGTACCCGCGCGCCCGCCAATTTCGCCAGTTGCACGGCGAAGATGCCCACGCCGCCCGCCGCGCCGCCGATCAGGACGGTGTCCCCGGCGCGGAGCCCGATCGCGGCCAACGCGGCGGATGCCGTCAGTCCGGCCACCGGAAGCGTGCTCGCCACCTCGTCGCTGATGCCGTCCGGAGTGCGCCACAGTGTCGTGGCAGGAGTCTTGACCACCACGAAATCGGCGACGGACCTTCCGATCGCGCCCCCGTAAACCCGCTCGCCTGCCGCGAATCCGGCTCCCGCCTCGTCAACCACTCCGGCGAAGTCGCTGCCGAACCCGGCGGGCAGCGTGATCCCGAACCGCGCCGCCATCTCAGGCCGGGCCGCGATCTGCCAATCCATCGGATTCAGTCCGGCGGCGGTGACCCGGACCCGCACCTCGTCCGGTCCGGCGTGCGGCTCGGGCACCTCCTCCAGCTCGAGTGCTTCGGGACCGCCGAATCTCCGGTAGCGGACAGCTTTGCTCATCGGTCGCTCCTCCTCGGGAGAGTGATGGGACTTGGTCTCATCAACCGTACCCGAGTGACGGGACTAAGTCCCGTAAACTTCTCCCATGGCTCGCTGGCAACCCGACGCACCAGGACGGCTCGCCGCCGCTGCCCTCGACTTGTTCGAGGAACACGGCTACGAAAACACGACCGTGATCGAGATCGCGGAGCGCGCGGGCCTCACCAAGAGCACGTTCTTCCGGTACTTCCCGGACAAGCGCGAGGTGCTCTTCGGGGAAAGCGCTCTGGCTGGGTTGCTTGTTTCGGCGATCGCCGCTGCGCCTGCTGAAGCCGGGCCGCTCTCTGTGGTGGAGCATGCGTTGGATGTGGTCGGGCAGGAGGTCTTCACTTCTGATCGCCGCGAGTTCAGTGCTCGGCGGCAGGCTGTGCTGGATGCGAATCCGGAGCTGGGGGAACGGGAGGCGCGGAAGCGGATTGGCCTGGTCGATTCGATGATCGAGGCTCTTGAACGGCGCGGTGTTCCGGGCCGGACTGCTCGGGTGGCCGCGAAGGTGGGGGCGCTCGCCTGGGAGATCGCTCACGACGAGTGGCTCGGTGGTCGGGCGGAGTTCGGTTCGTTGGTGCGGCAGGTGCTCGCCGAGGTGCGGGAGGTCAGTGCTGCCTGCTGGGGCCGCCGGTCGTGAGCGCGGGGTCCGGTGCGCGGCGGCCATCCGGATTCCAGCAGTGCGAACACCGACGCCAGCGCCGCAGCCGGATCCGGCGCAGTACCAGTGAGGTCCGGGATTTCCAGCACGAACCGTGCCAAAGCCCGTACCGCCGGATCATCCGGAGGCAGACCGCTTTCGTCGGCGAGCGCCGCCGTCAGGTCGGGTTCGCAGGAATGCCACAGCTTCCGCGCGTATTCGCGCAGGGCTGGCGTTTGCACGATCAGGTCTCGTTTCGGGGCGTGTTCCGGCGGGATGTCCGTCGAGTACGGGCCGCGGGCGGCGAAGAACCGGTGCAGTGCGGGGAGGATCGGCCCTTCGCGGACAGCGGCGACGATTCCGGCTCGGCGTTCGGAACCGTCGTCGAAGATCAGGGCGTCTTTGCCGTCCGGGACGTGGGCGAAGAGGGTCGCGACGGAGATGTCGGCCTCTTCGGCGATCTGCGCGACGGTCACCCCGTCGTAGCCGTGCTTCAAAAACAGCCGCAGCGCGACCTCGTCCAGCTTGCGCCGGGTTTCGAGCTTGCGGCGTTCGCGCCGTCCGGTGTTGGCCACGACCCCCACTGTACCTAAATCTGAAGTGGGTTTAAAGTTGAAGTCACTTCAGTTTTAGGAGGAGTGTCATGACGGTGCTGGTGACCGGGGGCAATGCCGGGATCGGCTACTTCGTCGCGGAGCAGCTGGCCGAGGCGGGAGTGGAGGTGGTGCTCGGCGGCCGGGACGCGGCGAAGGCGGAGGTCGCGTTGAAGGTCCTTCGCGAGCGGGTGCCGGGGGCGCGGGTGTCGTGGGCGCGGCTGGACCTTGCCGACCTGGCTTCGGTCAAGGGGGTCGAGGTCGGGGCGCTCGACGCGGTCGTGCTCAACGCGGGCGTGTATCTCGACGGGCCCGAGCGGCGGGAGACCAAGGACGGGCACGAGATGACGTTCGGGGTCAATCACCTCGGGCACTTCGCGCTCACGGCGGCGCTGCAGGACCAGTTGAAGCCGGGCGCGCGGATTGTGACGACCGGGAGCTTCGCGGCGAAGTCAGCGAAGCTGGATTTCGAGGATTTGCAGAGTACGCGCGATTATCAGCCGAAGACCGCGTATGAAAGGTCGAAGCTCGCGCAGACCCTGTTCGCGCTGGAGTTGGATCGACGGCTGAGGGCGGCGGGCAGCAGCAGGCTGAGTGTCGTCGCGCATCCTGGCGGAGCGCTGGACAGCCTGACTCCGGACCGGCCGCCGCTGCATGTGCGCAGTACCAAGCAAAAGCTGAGCCTCGCGCGAATCGCCTTGCAGGGCAAGGACGGCGGCGCGCGGCCGGCGGTGCGGGCGGCGGTCGGTCCGGATGTCCACAGTGGTCAGATCTGGGGGCCGCGCGTGTTCGGCCTCAAAGGACGGCCCCGGCCGGAACCGGTGCGCGGGCCGTACGCGGACGCTGAAGCCGCCGCCCGGTTGTGGGCGGCGAGCGTGGAACTGACCGGGGTCGAGCCGGTGATCAGCTGACGTCGATCAGCACCTTTCCGGTGACGCCCTTCTCCGACGCCTCATGCGCGCGAGCGGTTTCCGCCAGCGGGAAACGGTGCACAGGCAGGCCGTTATCGGGGCCGAGCCGGAGTCCGCCGTCGATCAGGGCGGCGTTGAGGTCTTCGGCGCCGGCGCGCAGGCGGTCGAATCCGACGGTGTAGAGCACCAGGAATTGGTAGCGGCTGTTGAGGAAAACGTTCTGTCCGAAGTCGACAGTCACGGTTCCGGTGCCGCGGTCGTCGCCGTAGGCCGCGACCACCCCGCGCGGGCGGAGCACCGCGGCGTGCAGGGGAGCGTTCACGCCGACGGCGACCTCCACGATCACGTCGACCCCGTCCGGCGCGATTTCCCGGATCGCCGCGGCGACGTCCCCTTCGGTGTACCGCACGACATGCTGCGCACCGGCGGCGCGCGCGAGAGCCGCTTTGTCCTCGGTGCTGACGGTGGCGATCACGGTCGCTCCGGCCCAGCGCGCCAGCTGGATCGCGGCGTTGCCGACCGCGCCCGCGCCGCCGCTGACCAGAACAGTCTTGCCCGCCAACGCATTCGGTGCCAGCCGCTGCGGTCCGTCCTCCGCGACAGTGAGCGCGCGGTGCGCGGTGAGCGCCGGGATCGCGAAAGCGGCGCCCTCGTCGAAGCCTACGCCGTCGGGGAGCGGGACGAGCCGGTCCGCCGGAAGCACGGTGTACTCCTGCGCGGTCCCGGACAACGGCGAGTGCGCGGCGGCCAGCAGCAGCCACACCCGGTCGCCCACGGACAATCCGTCCACCCCGGAGCCGATCGCGTCCACGACGCCGGCTCCGTCCTGGTTGGGCACGGACAACTCCGCCTCGACACCGAAACGGGAGCCGGAGCGCGCCTTCCAGTCGGTCGGATTCACCGCGGACACGGCGATCCGCACGCGCACCTCGCCCGGCCCCGGCTCCGGCACGGCGAGTTCGGACAACGTCAGCACTTCCGGGCCGCCGAACTGGCGGTAGGTCACAGCTTTCACCCTCGGTGCAATTCACCGGCGGGCGCGGCTATTCCCGCCGCGTTCGTCAACGTCCGCTGAGCCGCGCGACCACCGGGGCGAAGTCCTCGAGGAAAGCGCCGTGCACGCTGTAATACGACACCCCGAGTTCCTCGCGCCGCCGCTGCAGCTCCTCGGCCATCGCGGCCGGTCCGCCGCGCAGGAGGGTGAGGGAATCGTGCTCGGCCAGGGTCTCGATGTCGTGCCCGATGAAGCTGCGGGTCCACGGCGGGATTTCCTCGCCGACCACGAAAATGTTCATCGCCAGCTCGACCTCCCGGCCGCCGGCCGCGGCCCGGATCTCGGCGGCGTACTCCGCGGTCTCCGCCCGGCTCGCGAGGACGCTGTGGGCGAGCGTGACGACATCAGCGCGTTCACCTGCCAGGCGACGCGCTTTCGGCCCGCCCGCGGCGACCATCACCGGCGTGTGCGCGTCGCCGTCGAGGCGGCGCAGGTGCGAGATCGTGTCCGACACCTGGGCCAGCCGCTCCGGACCGGTGCCGTACGGCAGGCCCAGTTCGGCGGCGGCCTCGCGCATCGGCGGGATCCCGGTGCCGATGCCCATCTCGAACCGGCGGTCGGTGAGCACGCTGAGACTGTGCGCCTCCCACGCGGCCGCGCGCGGCGTGCGCAGCGGGCTGGCGAAAACGAACGTCCCGACCCGCAGCTCCGTCGTCACCGCCGCCGCGACGGCCAGCGACGCGGTCGGGGTCGGGAGATGCAGGTTGTCCGGCGACAACAGGGTCGAATATCCGAGGTCCTCGGCGCGGCGCGCGGTTTCCCGCCATTGCGCGCCGCCCGCTTGCGGCGCCGCGACGACCCCGAACCGAAATGTTTTTCCCGCCATGGGGCCAGAAAACCACGGCTGCCGCACTCGCGCCAGCAAATGCGGCAGCCGGGTGAGTCAGCCGCGCTGGTACTGCTCCCAGGTCAGCTTCGGGTTGACCGCGGGGCCGTCGTCCTTGCCGTGGTTGGCGAGGCCGTTCTGCCCGAGGTAGTAAGCGCCGACCTGGTGCTGCGCGCCCGAGGACAGGTCGGGATCGTTCACCGCGATCGCGTGGATGTGGTAGCCCCAGTCGCCTTGCGACGGTGTGCGCACCCAAGCCGCGAACCCGACTTTCCGGAGGTCCTTGGCGAATTCGACGCGGGTCGCCGAGGACATGTCCGCCACTGAAACGTCGAAAGCGCCGCCGCCGTCGTGCGTTCCGGCCGACGCGCCGACGCCGCCCGGGTTGTACGAACCCTGGGTGAGGCCGACGTCCTTGCCGAACAGCTTTTCGGCTGCTTGAAGCATCGCCTTGGTGCGCGTGTTCAGCGTGACGCCGTGATAGGTCACGTGGCTGCCCGCGGATACCACATTGGACACGCTGTACTGACCGGCGCCGAGCTTCTCCAGCGACGTCTTGCCGGGCAGGCCGGACGCGTCGATTCCGGTGTAGCCCAGCGACTTCTGGTACTTCGAGTAGGCGTCGATCGTGGTGGTGCCGAAGTAGCCGTCGACGTACTTGGCGTCCAGCAGCCCCTTGGCCTGCAACGCCTTCTCGACCAGCAGGACGCTGTCGTGCGCTCCCGGTGTCTGGGTGCTGTCGGCGCGCTGCGGGTCGATCTGGGCCGCCAGCAGCACGGCTTCCATGTTCGCCGCCGGCAGTGCCGCGGCTGCGCCCGGAGCGGCGACGGCGACCGTGGCCGCCGCCGCGGCCCCGGCGGTGAGCACTGCGAGTTTCCTGAGCATCCGTGTCCTCCCGGTCCTGGTCGGTCCGGGCCGAGCATCGCCGAACGGGATACACGGGACGTACAAATGCGGCTCGACCTCACTCCAGCCACTCGGTGACGAACCGGTCGTTCTCGTGGATGTGCACCGCCTCGTACGGTTCGGGCCCGAGGGAAACGAACTTGTGCGGCGTGTTCGGCGGGGCGACGAGCACGTCACCGGCGACGCCTTCGCGCTGCTCGTCGGCGATGGTGAACAACGCGCGTCCGCGCTGGATGACGAAGGTTTCGCGGTAAGGGTGCTGGTGCAGCCGCGGTCCGGCGCCGGGCTCGGTTTCGTATTCGCGGATGACGGAGACGCTGGAGCCGATCTCGTAGCCCTCGACGTCCCGGGTTGCGGGTTCAGTCATGTCTGTGAACGTTAGCCCGCTGGAGCGGTGGCTGGAGAGAATTCGGCGGGATCCCGGTCAGGCGATGGCGCCGTTGGCTCGGGCGCGCCAGAGTGCCGTTCGTGCCTCTCGGGTGTTCAGGCGGGTCAGTCCGATGACCGCCCAGTCGCGCAGCAGCTCGTCGGTGCCGTTGAGCTGGGCGGTGAGCACTGGCAGCGCTTCGGGGGATTCGGCTATTCCGATCAGTTCGAGCAGCCAGCTGCGCAGCCCGCGGTCGGCTTGCTCGTTTTCGAACTGCTCGATCAACGCGGGGAGGTGCTCGGCGGCGTGGTCGCGGAGCCAGCCGAAGCCGTCCTCCGCGCGTTGTGGGTCGCGGCTGCGCATCATGCGGATCGCCGCTTCGAAGCCTTTCGCCATGGCATCGAGCGTATCGAGGCTGTACAGCGCTTTCTCTCGCCTTTCGGGCAACCTGTCGGATGTCTGTCCGCCCAAAACCGGCCAGATCTCTGTCATTCGGTTGACCTCGCGGCCCGCCAGCCGGAAAGGTCGGACAACACGAGGTCTGGGAGGCAGCGTGCGGTACTCAGTCGTGGCAGCGTTGGTGACGGCGGCGGTCGTCGGAGCGGGAACCGTCGCGGCGGCAGCGCCGCAGACGCCGCTCGTGAGCGATCCGGCGGCGTACGTCGATCCGCTCGTCGGAACCGGGCGCGGCGGCACTTCGGTCGGCGAGATCAACAACTTCCCCGGGCCGGCCGCGCCGTTCGGGATGATGCAGTTTTCGCCGGACACCGACGGGTCCTACGCCGGCTACCAGTACCACAGCGACAAGATCCGCGGCTTCAGCCTCGACCACGCGTCGGTCGGCTGCAACGCGTTCGGCGACGTTCCGATTCTGCCGGTCACCGGTGACGTCGGGGCCAAGCCGTGGGATCGCGTCGAACGGTTCACGCACGACGGTGAGCAGGCGGAGCCCGGCTATTACGCCGTCACGTTTCCTGATTCGGGCGTGCGTACCGAGTTGACGGCGACCACTCGCACGGGGCTGGCGGCGTTCACCTTCCCGGCGGGGCAGAACGCGCAGGTGCTCGTGAAGGGCGGCGCGAGTCTCGCGGGCAACTCCGCGGCTGGCCTGCGGATCACCGGCGACCGCGAGGTCAGCGGGCAGGCGACGACCGGCCACTTCTGCGGGAAATCGAACAAGTACACCGTCTACTACGCCATCACCTTCGACCGTCCGTTCACCGCGCACGGCACCTGGGACGGCAAAACCGTCCAGCCGGGCAGTGATCAGGTCGACGCGCCGAAAGCCGGGGCGTACCTGACCTTCGGAGACGCGGGCACCGTTCATGCGAAGGTGTCGATGTCCTATGTGGACGTTCAGGGTGCGAAAAAGAACATGGACTCCGGCTGGGACTTCGCCGCGATGCGCCAGAAGACGAAAGACGCCTGGCGCGACGCGCTCGGCCGGATCCGCGTGGCGGGCAAGGATTCCGCGCAGCTCAAGACGTTCTACACCGCGCTCTACCACAGCCTGATGCACCCCAACACGTTCAACGACGTCGACGGCCGCTACATCGGCTTCGACAACCAAGTCCGCACGCTCCCCGCCGGGCACTCGCAATATGCCAACTTCTCCGACTGGGATACCTACCGCTCGCTCGCGCCCTTGCACGGCATGCTGTTCCCGAAGGAAGCCAGCGACATGGCGCAGTCGCTGACCAACGACGCGGTCCAGGGCGGCTGGTGGCCCCGCTGGCCGATGGCCAACGGCTACACCGGGCAGATGACCGGCGACAGTTCGGTCGCGCTGCTGTCCAGCCTCTACGCCTTCGGCGCGCGCGACTTCGACGTCAAGACCGCGCTGAAGTACCTGGTCAAGGGCGCGACGTCGGTGGACGAGACGCCGGGCGCGTACCAGGAACGCCGGGGAATCGCGGACTACCTCGCTCGCGGCTACCTGCCGAATAACGACGCCTCCCGCGGCGACCATGCGCGCGTCGGGGCCTCGATCACGCTGGAATGGGCGATCGACGACTTCGCCATCGCGCAGTTCGCGGGCGCGATCGGCGACCGCGGCGTCGCCCGCGACTTCACGAAACGCGGGCAGAACTGGCAGCACCTGTTCAACCCGGCCACCGGCTACCTCCAGCCGCGCGGCCAGGACGGCCGCTTCCCGGACGGCCCGGCGTATCAGCCGCCCGCGCCCGGCACCTTCGGCCAGGACGGTTTCGACGAGGGCAACGCCGCGCAGTACACCTGGCTCGTGCCGCAGGACACGGCCGGGTTGGTGACCGCGATGGGCGGTCCGGCGGCGGTGTCGGCGCGGCTCGACACCTTCTTCCAGAAGCTCAACGTCGGCCCGAACGAGCCGTACATGTGGGCGGGCAACGAGCCCGACTTCGGCGTGCCGTGGCTGTACAACCACGTCGGCCAGCCGTGGAAGACCCAGGAAGTCGTGCGCCGGATCGCGACCACGCTGTTCAGCGCGACCCCGGACGGCGAACCCGGCAACGACGACCTCGGCGCGCAATCGTCGTGGTACGTCTGGGCCGCGCTGGGGCTGTACCCGTCGACTCCGGGCACGCCGGATCTCACCGTGCACAGCCCGCTGTTCGAGCGCGCGGTGCTGACGCTGCCGGGCGGTCGCACGCTGGACATCCGTGCGCCGGGTGCGTCGACGACCACGCAGTACGTCCACGGCCTGGCCTTGAACGGGCACCGGTGGGATCGGACGTCGCTGCCGCAGGACCTCGCGCGGGGCGGCGGGCGGCTCGACTTCGCGCTGTCCGCGCAGCCGGACCGGAACTGGGCGGCGAACACGCAACCACCGTCCTACCGGGACGGGGAGGAACCGTACGTCGCCTCGGTGGCCAACCAGGTCACCGTCGAACCCGGTGGCTCCGGCGCCGTCGCGGTGAACGGCCAGCGGCTCGGCGGGCACCTGCGCTCGCTGAACATCGCGACGTCGGCACCGGCCGGGATCACCGTATCCGGACCGCGTTCAATGCCGCTCGACGACCGCACTGGAAGCGGGAAAATCGACCTGACAGTGAGCGCGGCGGCGGGAACTCGCGCGGGTTACTACGAAGTGCCGGTGACGTTGCGCGGGCAGGGACATTCGGTTTCTTCCTCGATAATTGTGTTGGTCGCGCCGAAGGGAAGCCTGGCCGGGGCCTTCGGCAATGTCGGAATTTCCGACGACGGAGACGGCGGTTCGGCGAATTTCGACGGCGCCGGAAACAGCTATTCGCGGAAAGCGCTGGCCGACGCCGGTCTCGCTCCGGGTTCGACCGGACACGCAGCGGGTACGACGTTCGTCTGGCCTGCCGCGCCGTCCGGTCGTCCGGACAACGCGGTGGCGTCCGGACAGAAGCTCGATCTAGGTGGAGCTTCAGTCGGCCGCCTGCTTTTCGTCGGTTCGGCGACGAACGGAGACCATCGCGGGAGCGCGACCGTCGCGTTCACTGACGGCACGACCGCGACCGCCGATCTTTCGTTCGGTGACTGGGTGTTGCCGGGCGGAAATGCCGAACCAGTGTTCGGCAATACGCTCGTGGCCCGCACCGCGCACCGGAATCAGCCCGGCGGCCAGGGAATCGGCGCCTCGGTTTACGCCACCTCGCCGCTGGAAATCCCGGCGGGCAAGAAGATCGCGACGGTGACTTTCCCGGCCGATCCGGACCTCCACGTTTTCGCCCTCGGTCTGGGGTGAGTTTGTCAAGCGGGATTCCCAGGGTGTGATCTGTTCGCGGGTTCCGGAATTTCTCGGCCGTCTTCTTCGTAGGTGCCCAAGTGCTCACGACGAAGGGGAGTGGCGTGAACGAAACACGCGAAGCGCCGAACGCGGGGAGCCAGCTGAAGCTGGTGCTCGTGCTCGGCGTTCTGGTGGCACTGGGGCCGCTGTCCATCGACATGTATCTGCCGGCGCTGCCGGACATCACCCGCGAACTGTCGACGACGGAGTCGACGATCCAGCTGACCCTCACCGGAACGGTGCTGGGGCTCGGGCTCGGCCAGTTGATCGCCGGCCCGCTTTCGGACGCGATGGGGCGGCGCATCCCGCTCGTCGCGGGAAGTTTGATCCACGTGGTCGCGTCGCTGCTGTGCCTGGTGGCTCCGACGGTGGAGCTGCTGAGCGCGGCGCGCGTGCTGCAGGGGCTGGGCGCCTCGGCGGGCGCGGTGCTGGCGCTGGCCGTGGTGCGCGACCTCTACACCGATCGCGCCGCGGCGAAACTGCTGTCCAAGCTCATCCTGGTGATGGGCGTTTCCCCGGTGCTGGCCCCGACGCTCGGCAGCGCGCTGCTGGCGTGGACGCACTGGCGCGGGGTGTTCGTGGTGCTCGCCGCGATCGGGCTGGCGAGCGGGATCGCGGCGGCGCTCGCGCTGCCGGAGACGTTGCCGCCCGCGCGGCGGCAGCCGTTCCAGTTCCGGGCGACCGTGCGGTCCTACCGGAGCCTGTTCACCGACCGCTCGTTCGTCGGGCTGGTGCTGGTGGCCGGGTTCGCGATGGCCGGGCTGTTCGCGTTCGTCAGCGGCGGGTCGTTCGTGTTCCAGCAGCAGTACGGGCTGGACCAGCAGCAGTTCGGCCTGATGTTCGGGGCGAGCGCGGTGTGGCTGATCGCCGCGACGCAGGTCAACGCCCGGCTGATGAACCGGTTCGAACCGCACCAGGTGCTGCTCGTGGCGAGCCTCGCCGCGGCGGGCTCGGCGGCGGTGCTGCTGGCGACCGCGCTGACCGGGTTCGGCGGGATGTTCGGCGTCGCGGTGCCGGTGTGGGCGGTGCTGTTCTTCGCCGGGCTGATCCTGCCGAACGCGCCCGCGGTCGCGCTCGACGCGCACGGGAACAACGCCGGGACGGCCGCGTCGCTGCTGGGCGCGGTGCAGTTCGGCGTCGGCGCGGCGGTCTCGCCGGTGGTCGGCCTGCTGGGCAACAACGCGGCCGCGATGGCCACGGTGATGTTCGGCGGGCTGGTGGTGTCCGGCCTGGTGCTGTGGCTGATCGCGCGGCCGTGGCAGGGCAGGGTCGCGAAGGAGGACGAGCTGGTCGACACCCGGGTTCCGGTGACGGTCGACTAAGGCCGGGGGAGGGCTCGTGGGCGGCGATCGCGGTTCTCGCCGGGATCGCCGCTCACGGGATCACATGCTGCGGAGCACCGAGACGACCACGCCGAGCACCGTGGCCCGGTCGCCGTCGATCACGTCGTAGGCCGGGTTGCGGGGCTCGAGGTACACGTGCCCGTCGCGGCGGCGGTAGACCTTCACCGTCGCCTCCTCGTCGATCATCGCGGCGACGATCTGCCCCGAATGCGCCTCGTGCTGCTGCTTCACCACCACGATGTCGCCGTCGCAGATCGCCGCGTCGACCATCGAATCGCCGCGCACGCGAAGCCCGAAAACGGTGCCGCGGCCGGTGAGCCCGCGCGGCAGCTGCAGGACGTCGTCCACGTGCTCCAGCGCGGAGATCGGCGTGCCCGCCGCGATGTCGCCGACGACCGGCACCGGCACGGAGTCGCCGCCGTCGCGCGAGGGGACGTCGCCGAGGAAGGCGCGCACGTCGATCGGCCGCGACATCGTCGAGCTGCGGCGCAGGAAACCCTTGTCCTCCAGCGCGGCGAGATGCTTCGACACCGAGGACGTCGACCGCAATCCGACCGCTTCGCCGATCTCGCGCGTGCTCGGCGAGTAGCCGTGCTGGCCCACCCAGTCCCGGATGGTGGCGAGGATGTGCTGCTGCCGCTCGGGCAGGGCCGAAGCGTCGAGGTGGTCGAAGACGTCGTCGTAGGCGGTCACGGGCCGATCGTAGAGGGCGTCTCGGCCGGTCGCGGGGGCCGGGGGCGTTGTTCCCGCGGTCGCTCCACTGTGGACTGTGGATGCGGTTGGCAGACTTTCCCTCCGGAGGGTGTCCGCAGTATCCGGGGCAGCAGTATCCGCAGTCGGCTCCGGTTCCGCCGCAGTACGGCGCTCCGGGAATGCCGCCGCACCAGGGATGGCCGAGCCAGTGATCACTGCCCCGCGAAATGCCGCTGCTGGTCGGTGACCTCGGCGAGCATCCGCTTGAACTCCGCGTACTCGCCCCGCCCGAGCCGCTGGGCGTGGCGGTCCTCGATCCCGGCCAGGATGCGGGTCGAGGCCCCGATCATCGCCTGCCCGCGATCGGTGGGGCAGACGAGTTTCGCGCGCCGGTCGGCCGGGTCGGGGCGGCGTTCGACGTAGCCGAGCGTTTCGAGTTCGTCGACCATCGTGCCGATGACCTGCTTGCGCCGTCCGGACAGCCGGGACAGCTCCGTCGCGCGCGCACCGCCGGGGCCGAGGTAGGCGAGCACCGCTCCGTGGCGCGGGCTCAAGTCGCCGAAGCCTTCGGCGGCCAGTGCGGTGAACAGTTCCCGCTGCACCGCGAACAGCAGCCGCCCGGCCAGCATCCCGAGGTCGGGTTGCGCGGGCACTCGGGAGTCAGGCACGGCGGAGATCGTAGCCCTCGGCAGCGCGCGGGTCAGGACCGCCGGGGCAGCACGCAGAATTCGTTGTCTTCAGGGTCTTTCAGCACGATCCAGTGGTCGTTCTCCGGATCTTCCACGACTCTCGCACCGAGCGTCACGAGGCGGGCCACCTCGTCGCGCTGCTCGACCGTGTCCGGCGCGATGTCCAGGTGCAGCCGGTTCTTGACCGTCTTCCCCTCGGGCACCGGCTGGAACAGCAGCGACGGCCGGTCGGGCGCCTTCAGTTCGACGTAGGTGAGTCCATGGCTGTCCGGCCACCGCTCGGCCCTCGGGTAGCCCAGCGCTTCCCGCCAGAATTCGGCGAGCGCGTCGGCGTCCCGGCAGTCGACGGTGACGGCGATCAGGTGGCTGCTCATGATCGATGACTACCCGCGATCCGGCCCGGTTACTCATCTGTCCACAGTGGACAATCAATGCGGGTGGGCGAGGAGGGTGCCGAGACCCGGTCCGGCGGCCGGGCGGCCGAGCAGGGTGAGGCAGTGCCACAGCGTTGCCTGCGTCGCGGTGAGCACGGGTTTTCCCGCGAGTTTCTCGAGCTCGGCGAGCAGCGGCGCGGTGTGCAGGGCGGTCTCGGGAAGCAGGACGGCCTGGGCGTCCGAGGAAGCGGCGGAATCGACAAGGTCGCGGATCCGGGCGCTGTCCCAGGCTGCCAGGTCGCGGTCCGAACCGGCGTCGGCCGACACGGCGTGCACGGTGGAGATGTCTTCCTCGGCAAGGAACGCCGCGAACGCGTCGGTGATTTCGGGTGCGTACACCGAGGCGAGCGCGACTCGCTCCAGGCCGAGCCGGTGCGCGGCGGCGAGGAACGCCAGCGACGTGCTGCTCGCCGGGACGCCGAGCGCGTCCGTCAGAGCGTCGGTCTGCGTCTTGGCCACGGCGACGCCGTCGATGAAACTGCAGCTCGTGCATGCCCAGCTGACGACGCGCGGCGACGTCGTGAACGCCGCCGCGGCCTGGACCAGCCGGTCCGGTTCGCTCAGCTCGCGCACGGCGGTCTGGACGTTCTCCCGCTCGACGACGCGCCGAGCCCACGGCACGTAGGCGAATTCCACGCCCGGCCGGGCGTCGAGGCATCCGGCGAGGGCGGTGAAGTCGTCTTCGGCGCAATCGCGGGTGGGATACAGCAGACCGATCATCTCGGGCAGTGTCGCACTTGACCGCCCGCCCGGCAGAACTTCAGGAGCCGGGGCCGGAGTAGATCTCCGCGGCGGGCGGGGCCTGGACGGGGACGGGCTGGTCCCAGCCGGTGAACTCCATCGTGCCTTGCTCTGGGGACTCGTACTGCAGCAGGCGGTGCGAGCCGGCGGCCTCGAGGAAGATCGTCCTGCTGCCGTTCTTGTACCGCACAGCCGGAGTGCCCGCCACGTCGGCGGGTTCGCTCGCGGAGTAGCCGGGCTGGTCGAGGTCGTCGGCCATGGCGCCGACGAGGAAGTCGCGATCCAGGAAGATCTTGACCCCCTCGCCTAACCCCCGGGCCATCGGCGAGGCCATGGACACCCACTTGTCGTCCAGCGGAGAGCGGGCCCCGGCGGGGCGCCCGGCCAGCTTGGCCATCCCGCGGGTGAACTTGATCCAGACCTTGTCGCCGACGCGGACCACCGGAATCTCCGAGCCGTCCTTCTCGATCGATCCGCTCGCACTGTCCTTGTTGAGCTGCACGTCGATCTTCGTCGGGCCGTCGCTGCCTTTGACATGGACTGCGGTCGACTTCTTCATCTCGGCCGAGACGGTGTCGCCGACCGTCGCGGCCTCGGGCGGCGCGTCGAACGGCTTGACCGGCGAAGTCGGGGCCGCGCTGGACAGCGACTGGGCGGGAGTGCCGCCGGAGCCGGAACAAGCGGCGCACACGAGCGCGACGGCGAGGGCGCCGCAGCGAAGGAGGAAACGTTTCTGGACCGGGCGAATCATGCGGTTTCCGTTCGGGACAGGCCCGGGACATCTCCGGGCGCATCCGCTTATCGCCTGCTTCGGCGGTCTGTTACGGCTTGTCCGCCGCCGTCATGGATCCGTGATTCGGATCCACAGTGGACGGCGGCCTCGCGTTCCCGAGCGGCGCGGGAACGCGAGGCCGTCCGATCAGGAGCCGGGGCCGGAGTAGATCTCCGCGGCGGGCGGGGCCTGGGCCGGGACGGGCTGGTCCCAGCCGCTGAACTCCATCGTGCCTTCCGACGGGGAATCGAGGCGCAGCAACCGGTGCGAGCCGGCGGCTTCGAGGAAGATGGTCCGGCTGCCGTTCTTGTAGCGCAGCGCCGGGGCGCCCGCCACGTCCGCGGGTTCGGCGGCGGAGTAGCCGGGCTTGTCGGCGTCGTCGGCCATGGAACCGATGAAGACGTCGTAGTCCAGGAACAGCTTGAACGCCTCGCCGAGGCCCTGGCCGAGCTTGGAGTCGAGCGAGACCCACTTGTCGTTCACCATCGAGGCGGCCTCGGCGGGAAGTCCGGCCTGCTTGATCAGCGACTTGGTGAACCGCATCCAGACCTTGTCGCCGACGCGCAGCACCGGGACCTCGACGCCGTCCTTCTCGATCGAGCCGCTCACGCTGTCCCGGTTGAACTGCATGTCGACCTTCATCTTGCCGTCGTCGCTCTTCGAGCCCTTGACGTGGACCGCGGTCGACTTCTTCATCGCGGCCTTGACGGTTTGGCCGACGGTCGCGGCGTCGGGCGGGGTGTCGGACGGCGCGGCCGACGAGCTCGCGGCCGGGCTGGCGGCGGGCGGCTGCGCGGCGCTTCCCCCGGAACCGGAGCCGGAGCAGGCGGTGCACGCGAGTGCGGCGGCGGCCGCGACGGTGCCGTAGCGCAGAAGAAGACGGTTCGAGACCGGGCGAATCATGCGATTTCCGTTCGGGACAGGCCCAGGACACCCCCGGGCACATCCGCTTATCGACCGGTACGGAGGTTCGTTACGGCTTGCCCGGTTTCGTCACGTATCCGTGACTTCCGGGTCCACTGTGGACCAACCGGCCTCAGCTGGCGGCGCGGGTCGGCGCGTAACCGGGGTGCGGCAGCCGTTGCGGGCGGCCGTTCGGGTGGTACTCGAAGTGCCACCATTCGTTGTCGTACACGCGATACAGGCCGAACCGTCCACCGTGGACTTCGAGCCATTGCGCGCCTTCGTAAGGCCGGACATCGAGCGCGACGCCTTGCACGTGCTGCGATTGCGCGGGCGGAAGCGTGAGATGCAGGGCGAGTTCGTGCGAACCGGCGCGCTGCACTTCGGCGTGGAACAGATCGGCCTGCGTGGCGGCGTCGCGGTGGCCGGACGTCAGGCCGAGCAGGATTCCGTGTCGCCACAAGGCTTCGGTGCGCGCCGCGGTGAACGCGGCGTACGTGCCAGGCGTGAGCCCGGCCAGGTTTTCGGCCGGATAGCGGGCCCCCAGCGCCCACTGGCACGCGACGTGCCGCGCCCGGCCCCGCGCGACCACCCACGCGACCGGCACGAAAAGCACCGCGAGCACGTGGGTGACCACTCGGTAGATTCCGGTCACTGCAACGCCTTCACGACCGCGGCGGCGGCCTGCGCGATCAGTTTGTCGTCGGACTTCGCGTCCTTCTGCGGGCGGTCGGACAGCACGGCGAGCACGATCGGCGCCCGGTTCGGCGGCCACACCACGGCGATGTCGTTGCGCGTGGCGTAATCGGCGGATCCGGTCTTGTCCGCGACCTGCCAGTCCGCGGGCACGCCGGCGCGGATCACGTGCGCGCCAGTGGTGTTGGCGCGCATGATCTTGGTGAGCACGGCCTGCTTGTCCGCCGGGAGTCCCGAGTCGAGCGCGACGGCGCGCAGGTCCTTGGCCCAGACTCGCGGGGTGGTCGTGTCCCGGACGTCACCAGGGCTCGTCTCGTTGAGAGCGGGCTCGATGCGGTCCACGTGGGTGACCGTATCGCCCAGCCGGCGGACCTCCGCGGCCAGCCCGGCGGGACCCCCGATTTCGCGGAACATGAGGTTATCCGCAGTGTTGTCGCTGTAACGCAGCGCAGCGTCGAGGACGCTCTGTAGCGACATTTGCTCCCCGATGTGCTTCTCCGTAATCGGCGAGTTGGGCACGAGATCGCTTTGCCGAATCGTGACCGTCCGGGCCAGATCGTCCCCGCGGTGCAGGATGGCTGCCGCGTTGAACACCTTGTGCGTTGATGCGTAGGCAAAACGCTCGTCGGCGTGATAGGCGACCTCGCGGCCGTCGCCGGTGTCGATCGCGTAGACGCCGAGCCGGGCGTCGAAAGCCTTCTCCAGCGCGGCGAAATCCGGCTGGACGACGGTCTTGGCCGCGGCCGGCGCGGCGGACTGTGCCGCGCTCGCCGGAGTTTCCGGTGTTGCTGGTGTGGCACATGAGGCTAGCGCGACCAATGCGAACGCGGCCAGGGTCAGCCTGCGGAACACGGGGTTCTCCCTCCGAAGTCGATCAAGTCCCCAGAAGCGTGCCCTCGTCCGGTTCATGCGGGCCAAGACACTTTTGTGCGAGATGATGCGAATCTGGCATAAGCTGTGGTCGTGGACTTGGTCGGCAGCTGCAAAGCGTTCGTGAGCGTGACCGAAGCGGGGAGTTTCACCGGCGGTGCGGCGGTCGCGCGGATCCCGCAGCCGGTGGCGAGCCGCCGGATCGCGGCGCTCGAGAAGCATCTGGGGGAGCGGCTGTTCGACCGGTCGACGCGGCGGGCGCGGCTCACGCCGTTCGGCCGGGACCTGCTGCCGTCGGCGCAACGCCTGGTCCGGCTCGCCGAGGCGATGGAACACGACGCTCAGCGCGCACGTCGGCGGCCGTTGCGGCTGGCGGTCCCGGACACGTCGACCACGCGTGATCTAGCCGAACTCGAGGCACAGGCGCGGACGGTCGAGGTGTTCCTGGAGTTCCGGGTCGCGGGGCCGGCTGAGCGGGCAGAGCTGGTGCGGACGCAGGAAGTGCGGGCCGCGCTCGTCGCGGTGCCGCCGGAGGACGGGGTGTGGACGGTGCCGCTCGGGCTGGCCAGCGAGGCCGAGCCGGACGAAGCCGTGGTCCACCTGGAAACCCTGCGTGCGGGCCGGGCCGCTGGTGCGCGCCGCCGGGTGTGGGTGCAGCCGGAGGACGACGTGCCGCACGTCCGCGACCGGGTGTTCCGCGCACGGGACGCGGCCGGGCTGTTGCCCGCGCAGGTCGAGGTCGCGGCGACGTTGACGACGGCCGCGGCGAGCGTGATCGGGTCGGCGGATCTGCTGCTGTGCTCGGCGGATCAGGCGCGGGAACTGGGGTTGGCGTGGCGTCCGGTCGGCGGCGTCCGGCTCTCGCGCGGGTACGACGTGGCGGCCGGGCTCGGCGACGACGTCGACCGGGTGCGGACGCCGTTGCGCGCGGCGATCGCCCGCTGTCTCGGCGCGAACGTTGCGGCAGACTGACGCCGTGAACACTGAAGCGCTGCTGGCGCGGCTGCGGGACGAACTCGACGAAGGCGGGCTGCGCGGCTCGTTCCTCGTCCGGGACCTCGGGTCCGGCCGCGAGATCGGGATCGAGCCCGACCTGGAGTTCGCGACCGCGTCGCTGGTCAAGGTCCCGCTCGTGGCGGTGACGCAGGACCGGATCCGGCGCGGCGAACTGGACGGCGCGCAGCAGGTGGAGATCGAGCCCGGCCGCGCCGAGAACGCGGGGCCGACCGGGCTGGCGCGCTTCCGGCATCCGGCGCGGGTGTCGCTGGACGACCTGATGTACCTGGCTTCCGCGATCAGCGACAGCGCGGCGGCCGACGAATTGCTGGCCCTCACCTCGCCCGCGGAGGTCACGCGGACCGTGCGGGAGTGGGGCATCACGGGCATCTCGGTGCGGCATTCGCTGAGCGAGCTGAACGACACGCCGCTGGAACGGTTCGACGCTGCCGAAGCGCACCTCGCGCATTCGCTGGCGATCGGCGCGGTGACCGAAGGGCGGGGACATCCGGTGCGGCAGCTGGATGTTTCGCGGGCGAGTTCCGGTTCGGCCCGCGCGTTCGCCGACCTGCTGACCGCGTTGTGGACGCCGTCGAAGATCGACCCGGACGTGTCGGCGCGGGTGCGGGAATTGATGGGCGACAACCTGTTGCGGCAACGGCTTGCGCCGGATTTCGCTTCGGATTCCGCGAAGTGGTCGTCGAAAACGGGGACGTTGGTGAACTTGCGGCACGAGATCGGGGTGGTGGAGCACTCCGACGGCCAGTCGTTCGCGGTCGCGGCGCTGACCGAATCCCGGGTGCCCGCGGCGATCCAGCCGGAGGCGGAGATCTTGATGGCACGGGTCGCGCGCGCGTTGCGGGACCATCTGCGGGCCCGCGGATAAGCCGGTCCGGCCGGATCCGCCCTCGCGGCGAATCCGGCCGGTTCTTCCGCGTCAGGCCAGGCCCAGCAGCGTGAGGATGAGAACGATTCCGTGCGTCTGCATTTCCGCGCACCTCCCTCCCGGATCCAGGCACGGAAAATCCCCGCCGCGAAAGAGCGTCAATTCGCGGTTATCGGGGTTTCCGTGATTCTCGGCGAACCGCCCGGAACGAGCGGCGTGCACCCAGAATGCGATCCGGGAACGAGGGCGGACAAGGGGTTTCCTGTTTCCTCGGAAGGAGGAAACCCCAGGTCAGCGCAGGGTCGGATTCCCCCAGGCGAGTGCTGCCGGGCGGGTGGTGCGAGCGGCCGGACCCGCCGGGGAGACGCCCGCGGCGGGGCGGCGGATCTCCAGCCGCAGCCGCCGGATGCCCGTGACGTCGAGTTCGGTGTGCCGCGGGCTGCCGAACGCGGAATGGTCGAGGTGGCGGATTTCCCCGTCGAGCCGGACGCAGAACAGGCCGGTCTGGAAAGCCGCGTCCTCGGCGTCGTCGAGCACGCCGGCCACCGCGGTGAAATGCGCGTAGGAACCGCCTAGGTCGATTTCCGCGAACGCCCACGCGCCGGAAGTCGGTCCGGCGGTGCGGAAAACGACGCTGTGCGCGTAGCTGATCCCGTCGATCCGCGCGGCGCCGGCGGTGATGTCCGCGCTCTTCTCGCGCCACGGCAGTTCGGTCGCCAGCACCGGTCCGGCCGCGGAATCCGTTTCGCCGCGCCACATCCCGCGCACCGGTCGTTCGTTCTGGCTGCGCCCGGTGATCGCGGAGAGCAGTCCGGCGACGCCGTCCTCAGTGAATTCCGAAATCCGGAAATGCGTCGTGGAATACGGGGTGAGAAAGGACGGAATGTCCTCGACCGAAGCGCCCGGCAGCACCACCGGCAGGATGCGGCTGGTCTCGCGCTCCAGGTCGCGGGTGAGCGCGTCGCGCATGATCCGCGCCTCGAACTGGGAGCCGCGGCCCTCGTCGAAGGGCGCTTCGCCGTCCGCCCGCCGTTTGTAGTTCGGCGAGGCGACCACCAGCACGAAATCGGCGGCGAGGATGTTGCGGATCGCCCAGGCCGACCAGTCGAGCCGGGAGGCGTCGTCCCATTGGTCCAGCCGGACGTCGAGCCCGATCCGGGCGCAGAGGAAAGTGGCGAAGGTCCCGACCTGCCGGTAGTGCTCGGCGGCGGTGTCGTGGGCGTAGCTGATGAAGACGCGGGGCGCGGCGGGGGCGGACATCGGACTCCTCGAATTCCGGCGGCGGCGACCGGTCCAGTTTCGGCGCGCGCGCCGGACCCGGCGGGCGGGCGCGGGTTTTCGGCCACAAAGTGTCCAGAATCTGTCCCTTGTCGCGGCGCGCGCCAAAGGTATCGTCGGGAGCCGAGGTCGGATCGCCAGGACGCGGAAATCGACGGGGAGCGGTGCCCAGGTGTACCACTACGACGTTTTCATCAGTTACGAACGGCGAGCCGAAGCCATCTCCAAGTGGGTCCGCAACCATTTTTACCCGCGGTTGTGCGAACTGCTCGACGGGAACCTCGACCGGGACGTCCAGGTGTTCTTCGACGGGTCGGTTCGGGTCGGCGGGAAGTGGCACGAGGAGCTACGTTCTGCCTTGCAGCACACCAGGGTTCTGGTTCCAGTGTGTTCTCCGAAGTACTTCTACAACGAGTGGTGCCTCGCCGAATGGGCCTCGATGGCGCGTCGCGAAGAACTGGCCGGAAGAGACCGTCCGGCCACTCTGATTTACCCGGTCATCTACTGCGATTCGAAAAACTTCCCGCCGTACGCGCATGAACGCCGGATGAAAGACCTGACCGAGTGGAATCATCCGTACGAGCAATTCCAAGTCTCGGCCAAGTACATCGCTTTCCACGACGAGATGAACCGCATCGCGGCGGAGATCGAGGAATTACTCAGCGCGGCTCCGGCGTGGCGGCCGGACTGGCCGGTGCTGACTCCTCGCCCGGACACTCCGCCCGCCTCCCGGTTTCCGAGGCTCTGAGCGATGACGGGCGTCGTGATCACCTTCTATTCCTACAAGGGCGGCGTCGGCCGCAGCTTCACGCTGGCCAACATTGCGGTGCTGCTGGCCCGGTGGGGACATCGCGTGCTGTGCATCGATTGGGATCTCGAAGCACCGGGGCTGCGCGAGTACTTCCGGCCGAAGCTGGACCACGATCCGGAAGGCGGTGTGGTCGACCTCGTTGCCGACTTCCGGGCAGGCGCGGTCCGGCCGAACCGGCACATCATCCCGGTCCGCCTGGACAACGTGCCCGGCACGCTGGATTTCCTCCCCGCGGGCGGAGACGGCCCCGCGTATCCGGGACAGGTGCAGGGAATCGACTGGGAAGGCCTGTACGACGAGGATTTCGGCGAGTATCTCGAACGCTGCCGCGAGGCGTGGACCTCGGACTACGACTACGTCCTGCTCGACAGCCGCACCGGGATCTCCGACGTCGGCAGCATCTGCACCGCGCACCTGCCGGACCGGCTGGTCGTTCTCTACACCGCGAACATGCAGAGCGTCCGCGGCGCGGTCGACGTCGCCCACCGCGCGAACGTCGCGCGGAACGCCATGCCGTACGACCGTCCGCAGCTTCCGGTGCTGCCCGTGCTCTCGCGGTTCGACACGCGCGAGGAGTACGACCGGTCGGAAAGCTGGCGGGAGATCTGCCTCAAGGAAACGCGGAGCTTGTTCGACAGCTGGCTGGACCAAGACGTCCCGCCTGCGGTGATCGCGCGCCACCTCACCCTGCCGTACGTCTCGTATTGGACCTTCGGCGAGCAACTGCCGGTGCTGCTGGAAAAAAGCCCTGGCGCTGACCAGATCGGGTTCGCCCTCGAGACCGTCGCCGCGGTGATCGCGCATTCCTACGACCGGACCGAGCTGCTGGCCGAAAACCGCGACGCCTACGTCGCGGCAGTGCGCACCCGCACGCAGAACTTCGCGTACGACATCCAGGTCAGCATGCCCCGGTCGAACCTCGAGGTCTCCCGGGATCTGGTGGCAGAGCTGGAAAATCTCGGCATCCGGGTGGGCCGGTCGCTGTCGGGCGACCGTTCTTGGCTGGGCCGCGCGGAAACCGATGCCCGCCACCTGTGCCTGGTGATCGACGGCAAGGCGAGCCGGTGGCAGCTCGCGGAGGTCGAGTTGTTCCTGCACCGCACGCTCGGCCAGGACCGCAGGCTGATCCCGGTGCTCACCGAGGGGACCGACTCGCGCGAGCTGTCCGGGTACCTCGGCAACCTCCGGCACCTGCGCCTGGGCCCCGCGTCCGGTCCGGTGAAGGTCGCGCGCAGCCTCGCCGACGAAATCGGCGCCGGACGGGCCCTGGTCGACACCGGCCAGTCCGACCTGGTTTCCCTGCTGCGGCAAGCCGAACACGCCCGGCTGCGCCCGGAACTGTGGGACCTCGTGGGCGAGTTCGCCAGCGAACTGCCGGCCGCGGTCGGAGCCGGGGACAGCGTGCGCGCGCAGGAACTCGGCGCGGACCTGGCCGTGGTGCTGCGCCCGCGCCGCCACGACGACGGTGCGGTACTGCCGCCGCCGCGGGTCCGGAAAGCGTTGGCCTGGGCCCAGCAAGTGCTCGACGTGCGGGTGAACGGCAGCTAGCCGGTCGCCCCCAGAACGCCCCGCCCGCGCCCGCGGCCGGGATGCCCCGAGGAAGGACGGCGGATGCACGAAAGACTGAGCCACAAGCAGTCCGCGGCGATGATCGCGCTGATGGTGCACGGCCGGGAGATGTCGAACCCGGAGCTGCGCGAGGAGGCCGGCTTCGCGCTCGATGGGAGGGATCGGCTGAAGCTCAACGAGCGCTACGTCAGCAGCAGGAAATCCGGCCGTGCGTTCGTGCACCAGCTCACCGACGACGGCTGGGACTGGTGCGCGGGCGAACTGGCCGCGCTGACCCCGCCGAAGCCGGTGCGGAGCACGTTGACCGTGGTGGCTTACCTGGCGCTGAACAAGCTCTTCGAGTACATGCGGTTGCACAACGTTTCGCTCAAGGAGGTGTTCACCGGCAGCGACGCGCCGCAAGCGGCCGGCCTGGAAGAAATGATCCGGCTGGCGTACCGGAAACTCGCCCGCTCTCCCCGGGACTGGGTCGGCCTGGCGGATCTGCGGCCGTTGCTGGGCGGTGCGGCCGTCGCCGAGGTCGACGCGGTGCTCAAACAGCTGAGCCGCACCGGGCAGGCGCATCTGGTGCCCGAGTCCAACCGCAAGGCCCTGACCGCCGAGGACAAGGAGGCGGCCGTGCGCATCGGCGGTGAGGACAATCATCTGCTTTCCATCGAGGCGTCATGATCGAACACCTTGCGGTATTGGCCACGTTGCGATTCGACTGGGCGGACACGCCCGATCACGTGTGGCGGGATTCGCCGTACCACGTCGACGGTCTGCACCCCGACGTGATGGCCGCGATCGACGTCGGCATCCGCGACGCCGCGGCGAGCGACGGGCCGAGCCCGATCGGACTGGTCATGCAGGGCATGAAGGGGGTCGGCAAAACCCATCTGCTCGGCATGGTCCGGCGAGCGGCGCACCGGGCGGGCGGCTACTTCTTCCTCGACGACCTCACCGCGGGCGACGCGTTCTGGGAGGACACCGCCGACGCGCTGCGGCGAGGACTGCTGCGCTCGGACGACTCGGCGGAACCGCAGGTGCGCAGCTTCGTCCGCCGGGTGTGCGAGCGCGGCGACGTGCCGTGGGAAAGCACTTCGGCGCTGGTCAGCGGACGCGGACTGAGCCGGTCGCACGTCGACGCGTTCCTGATGGGACTGCGGAAACTGGACCGGCAGGTCGCGGTCGAATGCGCGGACACCGCCCGCGCGCTGGTGCTGTACGCCGCCGAAGACCTGACGCAGAACGAGGTCGGCGACGATTACCTCGGCCGCTTCGAGGAATCGAAATCCGGGGCCCGGCGCAAGTGGGGGATCAGGGCGAAGCCGAAGTCCGCCTCGGACCAGGTGCACGACATCACCCGGCTGCTCGCGCTCACCGGGCCGGTCGTGATCGGCGTCGACCAGCTCGACACGCTGCTGGCCGTTTCCGATCTGCAGGCGAAGGAAGTCGGCAGCCGCGAGGACAACAACCTGCTCGTCGCCCAGATCGCCGACGGGCTGATGGAACTGCGCGAGATCACCCGGCGGACGCTCACCGTGCTGGCCTGCCTGCCCGCGACCTGGCAGCAGATCAAGGGGAAGGCCGCGGACACGGTGCCCGACCGGTTCCGGGAAACGCTCACGCTCGGCAGGGTGCTGGACGCCGAAGTCGGCAGGCAGCTGGTGGAGCGGCGGCTGGGATTCGCCTACGCGGCCATGGATTTCACCCCGCCGCACCAAACCTGGCCAGTCGCGGCCTCGGCGTTCGACGGGCCGTGGGAGGAGAACACGCCGCGGGAGATCCTCAAGCGGATCGGTGCGCACATCGACGCCTGCGTGCGAGCGGAACGGGTGCAGGAGCTGACCACGTTCAATCCGGACACGCCCTCGGTGCTGCCCGCGCGCCCGGAGCCGAAGCCCGACCGTTTCGCCGAACTGGACGACTGGTTCGACCAGCTCCGCGCGGACGCGGATCCGTCGGCGCTGCTCGACCACAAGGTCGAGGACGAGGTGATGCCCCGGCTGCTGTCGGCCGCCTTGCGCGGCTGGATCACCGAGGTCGGCGACGACGAGATGGAGTGGGACACCCGCGTCAGCGAGGACGAGCTGCACGCCTGGCTCACCCACACCCTCGACGAGGCCTCGGATCTCGAAGAACACTGGGCGTTCCGCGCGATCTCGGCGAAGAACCCGATCGCCGTGCTCAGCCGCTTCCGGAAGGCCCGTTCGGCGGCGGGATTGCGGGCCGGTGCGGGGAACCGGCATCTGGTGCTGATCCGGAACTCCTCGTGGTCCAAAGGGGAGAAAACCCAAGCCGAGCTCCGAGCGTTCGAAGCCGCCGGAGGGAAGCGGCTCAGGATGTCCGAAGCGGACGTCCGCACGTTCTGGGCGCTGGACGAGATGTTCGTCAAGGGCGGCCCGGACGTCCACGAGTGGCTCATCGACCGCAGGCCCGCCCGGCGTTCCCAGCTGCTGTCCGGAGTTCTGCCCGATGCCGCACGTCCCGACGGCGCCGCGCAGGCGACCCGGACACCGGAAGCCCCACGACCCGCATCTCAGCGGCCGAACCCGGTGCCCCAGCCGTCCCTCTTCCCCCAGCCGACCCCCTCACCAGCACAAACCCCGCGATCCCACCGCACCGGAAACACCCAAGCCCCTCGCTCCGACGGAACCCACCCGCCCCCGGACGGCACCATCGCCCTCGGCACCGAAACCGGCTCCGGCAAGCCGATTCGCATCGAACTGTCCGCCCTCCGCAAGCACGCCGCCGTCTTCGCCGGTTCCGGATCGGGAAAGACCGTGCTCCTGCGCCGGATCATCGAGGAATGCGCGCTGCTCGGCGTGTCGTCCATCGTGCTGGACCCCAACAACGACCTCGCCCGCCTGGGCGACGCGTGGCCGAGCCCGCCGAGCGGCTGGGGACCCGAAGACGCTCAGCTGGCCGAGAAATACCTCGAAGGCACCGACGTCGTCGTCTGGACACCGGGTCGCGCCACCGGGCGTCCGCTGGGGTTCGAGCCGCTGCCGGATTTCGCGGGAGTGCTCGACGACGAGGACGAGTTCTCCGCGGCGGTCGAGGTGGCCGTAGCCGCTCTCGCACCGCAGGCCCGTCTCACTGGCAGCACCGCGAAGGCCGACATCGGCTTGGCCGTGCTGCGGCAGGCGATCGCGCACCATGCCCGCACCGGTTCGCGAAGCCTGCCGGAGCTGATCGACGTCCTCGGCGATCTGCCCGAGGGCGTCACGAATCTCAACGGCGGCCGAAAAATCGCCGCGGAAGTCGCGGAGCTGCTCAAGGCCGCGATGGTGAACGATCCGCTGTTCGCCGGAACCGGAACCCCCGTCGATCCCGCCGTGCTGCTCACCCCGGCGGACGGCAAACGCGCGCGGATCTCGGTGATCAGCTTCGCCGGGCTGCCGTCCGAAGCCCAGCGGCAGAGCTTCGTGAACCAGCTGCAGATGGAGCTGTTCGCGTGGATCAAGCGGAATCCGGCGGGGGACCGGCCGCTCGGCGCGCTGTTCGTGATGGACGAGGCGCAGACGCTCGCGGCGTCGGGCTCGCTCACCGCGAGCACGCGCAGCACGATCGTGCTGGCCGCGCAGGCCCGGAAGTACGGGCTGGGGCTGCTGTTCGCGACGCAGGCGCCGAAAGGCCTGCACAACCAGATCGCCGGCAACGCGATGACGCAGTTCTTCGGGCGGCTCAACAGCCCGGCGCAGATCGCCGCGGCGAACGAGATGGCGCGGGCGAAGGGGAGTCCGGTGGCGGACATCTCGCGGCTGGAGCGGGCCCAGTTCTACGTGTCCGGCGAGGCGTTCGGGTTCCGGCGGGTGTCGACGCCGCTGTGCCTGAGCCACCACCCGGCGAGCCCGCTGCGCCTCGAGGAGGTGCTCGCGCGGGCCAGGAACGGGGAGGGATGAGGAAAGCGGCCCGGACCCGGGGATCCGTCCGGGTCCGGGCCGCCTCCGGATCAGACGCCCGCGACCGACTGGATCCAGTCGCGGTACTGGGTGACGTTGATGTAGGCGGTGTAGGACTGGCGGTCGCTGGTGGAGGCGACGCCGACCTGCTTGCCGTTCGCGTACATCGGGCCGCCGGAGTCGCCGCCGGCGGTGATGCCGTCGCCGCGGTTCGCGCACACCGAGACGCCGGCCGCGCCGTCCGGGCAGTTGACGGAGGTGACCTGGACGTTCGCCACCTTCAGCACCTGCGACTGGCAGTTGATCTCCGGCTGGTCGGTGCAGGTCGCGCCCCAGCCGTAGACCTGGGCGGTGTCGCCGACGTTGACGTCGCTCGCGGTGCCGAGCGGCGCGTACTCGGTCTGCACCTTCTGGCCGATCTGGACCAGCGAGATGTCGGCGTCGGGGGAGTCGTGCACCGACGTCGCGGAGACCTCGGTGCCCTGGGTCTGGTCGAGGCTGCCGACGTGGAAGGTGATCTGCTTGCCGCCCGCGCCCTGGGTGCAGTGGCGGGCGGTGAGGATCCAGTCGGGCGCGACGATCGTGGCGGAACAGAGTTCCTGGCCGCCGGCGAACATGCGGGCGGCGGAGTGCAGGGAGTCGGCGGTGCTGCCGTCGATGATGGCGGGCTGGGCGGGAGCGGCCACGGCGGGGGACGCCGCGGCGACGGCGGCGAAAGCCAGGCCGGACAGGACTGCGGCGGTACGCGCGATTCGCACGGGTGATCATCTCCGGTGGGTACGGGGAGTGAGCTGTCAGGTACTGACCCACCGTCGTGAATGTCGGTAAATGACGGAACCCGCCGAAGGTCGGGCTGACACAGTTCCCGACTTTCGTCGTAGGACAAGCGGAGCAGCCCCCGGTCGCGGTGTGCGGAGGCGGACTGTGAGCGCGGTCACCGTGCCCGGAGGTCCAGAATGGTGTCGGGTGGACGAGCGGGCGCGACGGGCCCCGCCTGGACAGGGAGCGCAGCACGCGGATGGAAGCCGGCTCACAGGGATCGGCACGGCTGAAGTCGTCGTACCGCTACGACGACCTCGACGTGCTCACGCTGCTGCTGGCGGGGGAACTCGACGCCGGCACCGCGCTGGTGGTGGTGCGCGCGGTGACCTTCGCGCTGGCCAAGCGCCCGATGGCGCTGGTGCTGGACCTGACCGGGCTGACGCAGCTGAGCGACGCGGGCGTCCACGTCCTGCGGGCCGCCCAGGACCGGGCGGCCGCCGAGGGCGTGGTGCTGCGGCTGCTCGCGCACCCCTCCGGAGAGGCGGGCCGGCGGCTGGCCGAGACCGGCATGACCGGGGTGTTCGACATCTACCCGGACCGCACGGCGGTCCGCGTGGAGACCGACCGGATCGCGTTCCTGCGCCGGATGAAACGGCGTCTCGACGCGGGCTGAGCCGGTCCGGATCCCGGCGTTTCGGACCGGCCCGAAACGGCGAGGTGGCCCGAGCGGGTGAACTTCCCGGACTTTTTTCGCGAGTGGTCCATACCAGTGCGGCGATGTTGCGAGTTCACGCGAGCAGCGCTTCGGCGAGCCCCTGCTCCTGGATCGACTCGCGCAGCTTGGCCAGCGCGCGGCATTGCGTCACCCGGACGTTGCCCGCCGAGATCCCCAGCGCCTTCGCCGTCTCCGCGGACGTCAGCCCGACGACCACGCGCATCGTCAGGATTTCCTGTTGCAGCTTCGGCATCCCGGCCAGCAGCCTGCCCAGCGACGCGCCGAGGTCGGCGGTCAGCGTGTGCGATTCCGGGCCCTCGCGCAGATCCGGGTTCTCCGGGACGTCGGACACCGGCCGCGAACGGTCTCGTGACACCGCGCGGAAAGCGTCGGCCACCTTGTTCGCCGCGATCGCGCGCACCAGGTGCAGGAACGATCCGCCGCGGTCCTCGTAGCCGGCAACTGCCTGCAGGACCGCGATGCACACCTCCTGCGCGACGTCGTCGGCCGACAGGTACGACAGGTCGCGTCCGCCGATGCGGGCCCGGCAGTAGCGCGCGATCACCGGTTTGAGCAGCGCCAGCAGTTCCGGAGCCGCGCCGGGGACGCCGTCGCGGGCCGCGCGGACCACGGTTTCCAAGCGTTCGGCGAGCCCGGACGGGCGCGGCAGCGCGGCGAGCGGGACATAGCCTTCGACCGGTTCGGGCACGGTGGCGGTGGGCATAGGGGTCGGTCCTTTCGTACGGGCGGCCGCGGTGGTCTCGCCCGCTCGATCCGGGAGTCGGCGGCCTGGCTCCGGATGTTGCGCATGCGCAGGTGTTGTCCAGCTTCTGTCCGTTGCGCGGCAACGAGTTTCGCTCGGACCTGGACAGATCTTGGACAGCTTCGCCCCGCCGGTAGCGCGTCCGGGCGCGGCGGCGATCCCGGTGCGGTCGGAGAGTTGTCCCGATCGGGAAGGGGAATCGCGATGATCACGCACTGACCGGAGCCGGGGCCCGGCCGGCGAGGTTCAGCCGGCCGGGTTCCACCGGATGCCGTAGGCGAATCCGGGCGCGAGATGGTCGAACCGCAGGTGCACCTCGCCCGAGCCGTCCGGGCTCACCGCGTCGCCGCGTGCGCCCGGATCGCGTGCGTCGTCTTGAAACACGCGGTCCAGCCGCACGATTTCGGCTGGCGGCGCGGCCGGGAAGCGCACGTGCAGATCGAACCGGTCGACCGGATGGCGCGGCACGCACACGTAGTGCGGGTGCCGGAATTCCGCCCGGAACCGCAGCGCGAGGTCGTGCGTTTTCCCGCGCGGCAGCGGATCGGCCAGCTGCAGCGCCAGCCCGACCCGGTCGTTCGACTCCATCGCGCGGCGGACGAGCGTGCCGCCGTGGAAGACGTCGACGTCCAGATCGCTTTCCCGCACCGGCCCGGAGGTCGCGGACGTGGTGGTGAGGGTGAGCGCGAGGTCCAGTTCGGCGATCTCGTCGGCGTCGGCGACGATCCGCCGGAACTCGAACACCTCGGGCCGCTCCTGGTCCAGGGCAAGGGACACGCGCAGCAGTTCGGTGTGCCAGCTGCCGCTGTCGGGCGCGGGCCGTGCGCCGCCCTCGCGCGGGCCGGCGAGCGCGAGGTGCGCCACGTGCTCGATGCCCTCGTCGATGCGCCGCCGGATCGTGCGGTCGTCGCGGTCCAGTTCGCGCGCGGCCCAGTGCACCCGTTCCTGGTAGAACGGCTTGCGCGCCGGTTCGTGCATCGCGAACGCCGCGAGCACGGCGATCCGGAGGTCCTCCGGGAGCGTTTTGGCCAGCGGCTCCAGCACGTGCGCGAGCCGGTCGCGGATCTCGACGTTTTCCGCGTTGTCGGGAATCCCGCACACCTCGCGCAGGACCGGGCCGACCCGAATCCCGAGCGGAGTGGTGAATACGCCGCGCCCCTTCCGGAGAACTTTCAATTCCGCGACCAAGTCCGCCGCGTTCGGTTCCACCCGTTCCTCCCTCGCGTCTCCCCGCCCGCAGCCACTGTTCCGCAATGCCGCCGGGGATGTCCAGCCTTGCCTGGCATCGGCGCACGGACTGTGACCGGAATGATTTCCCATTCCCGCGTCCGGCTGGTGCGGCCGGGTTTATCCGCGCCGGAAATTCGCTCGGATGGCGCCTTCCCGGAACGGCGGGTGACTGCCCTCTATTGGCGGCAGGCGGTTCGTCCGGGCTGCTGGCGGGCGGGGCTTTCGATCTCGTAAGCTGCGCCAACGGCCGTCTTGGGTCTACTGTGCCAGCTGGCTGGCCCCCGGCTCGCCGAAGCTGAATATGCCCTTTCGCCCCAGCCCTCGGCGACGCGGCTCGCAGGTGGTAATGCGACGCCAGTGTTGCCTCCTGTTCCCCGTTAACGCGATTAAGGCGGAAACAGGAAACTCCTTCCCCGAATGCCGCGCGGTCCCGCATTCTCGGGACGAGCCGCCGATCAGGCGGGCGGAAATCCGTTGAAGGAGCTGCCGTGAAGGTCGTCTGTTCGTTTTCTCTGCTGGTGCGGGCCGCGTTGTGGCTGGCCGGGATCGCGCTCGTGTCCGGGGTCGCGCTCGGCCATCCGGGCGGCCCCGCGCCGACCGTGCCGCCGGTCTCGGTGCGGACCGCGCCGTGACGAAACCACGGCCCGGCGTTTGCCGGATCGTCATACTGGGAGCGAGAAGAGGGTGGAGGCGGATGACAGCGCGCGCGACGTTCGGGGCGGAACTGCGCCGGCTGCGCACCGCGGCCGGGCTGTCGCTCGCCGATTTGGCCGCGCGGGTGCATTACAGCAAGGGATACCTGAGCAAAGTCGAAACCGGTCTCGCCGCACCGAATTCCGCACTCGCAGCCCTATGCGAATCCGAATTCGGCACCCCGGGAGCACTTACCGCACTGGTTCCCGCGGAAACCGGGAAACGCCGCACCCGGCCGGACGTCCGCCCGTCCGGCCTCCCCCCGGTGACCGCCGACTTCACCGGCCGCGACGAGGAACTCCGGGCCGTACGGGGGATTCTCGAGTCCGACGGCGGCGTTTGCGTCATTTCGGGGATGGGCGGGGCGGGGAAAACGGCACTGGCGGTGCGCTGCGCGTACCGGCTCGAACCGTCCTTCGCCGACGGCAGCCTCTTCCTGGACCTGCGCGGCACCTCCGACGATCCGGTCACGCCCGCCGACGCGCACGACCGGCTGCTGCGGATCCTGGAGGTGCCCGCCGAACGGATCCCGGCCGACCCCGACGACCGCGCGGCGCTCTTCCGGACTTGCCTGCGCGGCCGGAGTTTCCTGCTGGTGCTGGACAACGCGGGCAGCACCGGGCAAGTCCGCCCGCTGCTGCCCGCCGAACCGAAGTGCCGGGTCGTGATCACCAGCCGCTCCCGGCTGCCCGCATTGGACGAAGCCAAGCACGTCTCGCTGGGCGTCCTCCCCACCGCCTCCGCCACCGCGCTGGTCACGGCGCTGACCGGCGCGACCCCCGACGCCGCGCTGCGGATCGCCGACCGCTGCGGCCGTCTCCCGCTGGCGATCCGGATCGCCGCCGCCCGCCTGCGCGCCCACCCGGCGTGGGATGTCGCGGAACTGGAACGCCGGCTGGCCGACGAGACGCGCAGGCTGGGCGAATTGGACGACGGAGAACGAAGCCTGGCCGCCGCGTTCCGGTTGTCGGTACGCCAATTGGGCCGGCCGGAAGCGCGGCTGTTCGGCCTGCTCGCCCTTCACCCCGGCCCGGACTTCGACGTCACCGCCGCGCAAGCGCTGGGCTCGCTGGATTCGGTGGAGGCCGAACGCTTGCTGGACCGCCTGCACCAGGCGTACCTGCTCACCCAGCCGGAACTGGGCCGGTTCGGTTTCCACGACCTGGTAAGGGTTTTCGCCGCCTCCGGGGCCGCCGACGAGGACGCTTTCCGCCGCCTGGCCGATTTCTCCGTCGCCGCCGCGGAACGCGCGGACCGGGCGATGAGCGGCCCGCGGTACCGCCCGGAGGTGGCCTATCCGTCCGGGCTGCCGGAAGTGGAGTTCCCGGACCAGGACAGCGCGATCGCCTGGTTCCGCGCGGAATGGCCCAACCTGGTCGCACTCTGCCGCCGTTTGGGGGAAACGGACCGATGCTGGCAGCTGGCGTTCTTCCTGCGCGGTTTCTTCTACCTGACCAAACTGTGGGACCCGTGGATCGCGACGCACCGCTGGGCGCGTGCCGCTGCCGAGGCGGTCGGCAACCGCTGGGCCGCCGCCACGACCATCGCGAACCTTGGCATCGCGTACGTCGACCGCGGCGATCTGGACGAGGCTTCCCGTTGCTACAGCCAGGCTTTGGCGGAGTACCGGCAAATCGGCGACCGCCACGGCGAAGCGACCGCGCTGGCGCATTCCGCCTGGGCGGAGCACTACCGAGGCAACCACGAACAAGCCCTGCGGGACTTGCGCTCCGCGGCCGATTTCTACGCCCTGACCGGCAACCGACGCAGCGGCGCCATCACGACGCGGGGTGTCGCGCTGGTCCTCACTGCGCTGAACCGTCCCGCTGAAGCTGCCCGCCTGGTCGAGGAAACCTTGGCGGTGTTTGAGGAACTGGGCTTGGAACTGGACGTCGTGATGGGGCTGAACTGCCTAGGCTGGGCAAGATTCCGCGCTGGAGACCACCCGGGCGCCGAGTCGGCTTACCGGGAAGCCGCGGCCCGCGCGGAGTCCTGCGGAAGCACCCATGAAGCAGCACGGGCGTACTTGGGCTTGGGAAATGTCGCTGCAGCACAGGGAATCGCAGGGGAGGCCGCGTCTCTGTGGGAGCAGGCTGAAGCTGCGCATCCTGACCTGGACCCAGTGACCGTAGGCGAGGCGGCTGCTCGCACCGAATATCCGTGAGATTCCCGGACGGCGGGTGTCCTCCTGACGACCGGTTCATCCGACGAGGGAGAGACGATGCCTGATTCGACTGCGCTAGGACTCGCCACCGACCAGGGCCAGACCGCGATCGCGGACGTCGTGGTCCAGAAGATCGCCGGGCTGGCCACCCGCGAAGTCCCCGGAGTCCACGCCCTCGGCGGCGGCACCGCACGAGCCTTCTCGGCAATCCGGGAACGCATCCCGGGCGCGACGGCGTCCGCGGGCCAGGGCGTGTCGGTCGAGGTGGGGGAGAAGCAGGCAGCCGTCGACCTGCAGGTAGTGGTCGAATACGGAGCCTCGATCGCCGACGTGTCCCGCTCGATCCGCCGAGGCGTGGTCACTGGGGTGGAGCATATGACCGGGTTGGAGGTAGTGGAGGTGAACGTCGCTGTGACGGACCTGCACCTGCCGGAGGACGGGGAGGACGGGGAGGACGGTGCGGCGGACTCCGTGCGGGTGGAGTGAGCCGGGTGGCGTTGCCCGCGCGGCTGTGGCGGGGTGCTGCTGCGTTGGTTTTCCGCGACGGGCATGTCGTCGAGCAGGGTGAGGTAAGCCGGGCTGTCGCGGACGTGTGGCTGACGGTTCCGGTGGCAGTGTAGGTGCGGGTCGCGGCGGAAGTGCTTGGCCGGGAAAGAGATTGCTGATCAGGCCTCTCCGCCACGGGTTTCCTCCCGGGAACGCCGTTGCCAATGCCGCGCGCCTCCTCGATCTCCGCCGCGCGCAACGCCGCCCGTGCCGACACTCCCCGGTGTTGCGGGGACGAACGTTCAGGCTGTGGCGGCCGACTCCAGTCGCTGAGTCGGCCGTTGCCTGGGCATTTGAGCGAGCACGGTTCGCGCCCGCAGTGTGCCCGCCGTCTCTGGGTGGTGTGGCCGGGGTTTCGGGGCGGGTGGCGGCGTGTTGGGATGGGCGGATGGGATCGTCGCCCGAGCCGGTTGAGCAGTTGCCTCGTGTGGCGGGGTTTCGGGCGCTGATGTTCGCTTTGCCGCCGGTCGGGCGGCGGTGGTCGGCGGGGTTGCGGGCCGCGGCGGCGGTGGCCGTTCCGGGGATCGCGCTGGTGTTGGCTGGGGCGTCGGCCTCGGCGTTGTTCGTCACGCTCGGGACGTTCGCGGTCTTGTACGGCGAGGGGCGGCCCTACCGGGTTCGGGCGGGCGTTGTGGCTACTGCTGGTGTCGGCTTGCTCGCCGCGGCTGCGTTGGGTGCTTCGGTGGGGACTGTGGTTCCGCCCGGGCCCGTCTCGGTGCTGGTGGTTTCGGCGGTCGCAGTGCTGGCGACCTACGTCGTTGACGCGTTGCGGCTCGGGCCGCCAGGGCCGTTGTTCTTCGCGCTCGTTTGTGCGGGCGCGCAGGCGGCGGTCGAGGCGGGCGCCCGGCCGTGGGTGGTGCTGGGGTGCGCTGCGGCGGGAGTCGGGTCGTCGGTCGTGGTGTCGATGGCCGGGGTGCTGGCCGATCGGACAAAGCCGGAACGGGCCGCCGTCGAACGTGCGGTGCGGGCGGTCGACGCGTTCATCTCGGCGGAGCGGAAGACTGCTGAGACTCGGCACGCCGCCGGTGCCGCGGTGTCGGCGGCGTGGACTGCGCTGCATGACGCGGGACATCCGCGCCGGGGCACGAAACCGGATCTCGTGGCGACGCTGCTTGCTGCCCACCGAAGGTTCGCGGACGCTTCGCCGGGCGAGTCCGTCGAGTTGCCGCCGGGGAAGCTGCCGTTGCCGCGACCGAGCGTCGGGTACCGGTTGCGGCGGGCGGTTCCGTTGCGTTCGCATGCCGCGCTGACGGCGTTGCGCGTTGGTGCGGGTTGCGTGGTCGCTGGGGAACTGGCGGTGGCAGTCGGGATCGGACGTCCGCATTGGGCGGTGCTGAGTGCGTTGGTGGTGCTGCAGCAGGGATTGGACCGGCGGCGGGCGAATGTGCGTGCGCTGCACCGGTTCGTCGGGACGGCGGCCGGGCTGGTGCTGTTCGGATTGGTGATGATGGTCGGCCCGTCCGGGGTCGTGCTGATTGTGATTCTGGCGGCGCTGCAGTTCTGTGTGGAGCTGGTGGTGCCGCGGAATTACGCCGTGGCGACCGTGGTCATCACGCCGCTCGCGCTGCTGGCCGCCGGGGTCGCGAGCTTGCCGGGTCCGGTGTGGCCCGCGGTGGCGGACCGTTTCGCCCAGACGGCGATCGGGGTCGCGGTGGCGGTAGCCGTGCAGTACGCGGTGGTGCCGCGCGCGCATCGGAAGACGTTGGCCTGGACTGGATCCCGCGTTCGAGCCGCTGCCCGCGCGGTGCTGGCCGGTGCACCGGTTCCGCGTGCGGCGGCGCGCCGGGACCTCCAGTTCGAACTGGAAGGCGCGACCCGCACGGGCGTGGATTCAGTGCACAACGAACCCGGCTGGGCCGCCGAGCGATGGCCCGCCCACGCGGCCCTGGTCCACGACGGCTACGACCTGCTCCAAGCCTGCTGGTCCGCGCCGGATGGCGGGTTGCGGGACGTGGAGCGGTGGAAGAGCACGTTCGGCCGGTGAGGCTGGGACCCCTGGCCAGGCTGGAAAGCCATGCTGGGATGCCTGGCCAGGCTGGGACGCCCGGCCAGGCGGTGGTGCCCGGCTAGGCGGTGGTGCCCGGCTAGGCGGTGGTGCCCGGCTAGGCGGTGGTGCCCGGCTAGGCGGTGGTGCCCGGCCAGCCGGTGGTGCCCGCTAGGCGGTGGCGCCGGGCCTGGCGGTGGCGTCGGGCTTGGCGGTGGCACCGGCCAGGCGGTGGCTCGGGGTTGCGCGGGTTGCGGTGTTGAGCGAAAGCGCCCGTGCCTGGCTCGCGAACGGCGGATATTCGCCGTCCCGGGCGGGATGCCCGGCGAGTTCGGCTAGCGGAGGTGTCAGCAGGATTTGTCCGCGACGGCGGGCGCAGTCCAAGGCAACGCGAATGTTTGGCGGGTGTCCTGAGGCTCGCTGAAGTCCGGCGATTGGCCCGGCGGGCGGCGGAGTTCTTGCACGCGGAGCGTGCACGGCCGTGGTCCGGCGATTCCGCTAGTGACCGGTCGCCAACAGCGGGTGCTGACCCGCCTTGGTGTACTAGCCCGCGGCTTCTCCATCTCCGCCCAACTGTCGCGCATCCGCTGCCGAAGCGAGCGCCTCGAAGCCAGACTGCGCACCGCTCATGCGCAGACTCCGAGCCGCTCGCTTCAGCGCAAAGCCACGCCGCAGCTACCTAGGACGCAGGGCCGCCTCGATCTCGTCCCGGTCCGCGTCGCCAGGAGTGATCGTCAGCGGGCCCGCGACGTCCAGCAACCCCGGATGCCGGACCGTCCAGCGCAGCACCGGCAGCGAATCCTTCGTGAGGTCGTGCGCGGACGTCACGGTGACCCCGGGCGTCGGGCCGCACGTGACGACGTCCGCGGACGGGTCGCGGCCGTCGGTGTGGAAGAAGGCAGCTCGGCCGTCCGAGGACAGCGCCAGCAACGCCGGGGTGCCGTCGGCGGTGACGGTGGGCAGGACGTGGTCGTAGCCGGCCAGCCAGCGCATCGCTAACCGGTGCACGCGTCGGCCTCGGATGCTGGTCATTGACGCGGTGTAGGTGCGGGCGACGGCGTCCAGCCGTTCTGGGTCCACTGGGTGTCAGGCCTCCGTCTCCGCTGGTTCCGCGCGGGTGGACCGGACGAACCACGCCCCGGCCACTGCGGCCAGTCCGATGCAGCCGGCGACGACGAAGGCCATCTGCAGGCCGTTGGCATCGGGACTCACGGCGGCGTGTTCGGCGCTGCTGACGGTCGCGACGCTGACGAACACCGCGGTGCCCAGTGCACCGGCGACCTGCTGGAGCGTGGACAGGATCGCGCTGCCGTGCGAGTAGAGGTGATCGGGCAGCACGGCCAGCGACTCGGTCATCAGCGGCGTCATCATCAGGCCGAGGCCGGCCATCAGGACGATGTGGATGCCGATCACCGCGATCAGCGGCGAATCCGGGCTCAGCAACGAGAACAGCCACATCGAGACCGTCATCGCTAGCGCTCCCGGCAGCACCAGCGGACGCGCGCCGACCCGGTCGAACAGCGCGCCGACCGGACGGCCGAGCAAGCCCAGCACCAGACCGCCGGGCAGGACGGCCAGTCCGCTGACGAACGTGGACTTGTGCAGGACGGTCTGCAGATACAGCGGCAGCAGGATCGCGCCCACGCCGATCAGGCACATGAACAGCAACGCGCTGAGGGCCAGCGCGACCACGAAACTGCGATGGGTGAACGGCCGCAGATCGAGCAGCGCGCGGTCGCGTCGCTGCAGGCGGAGCTGCCGCCAGCCGAACACCGCCAGCGAGACCACCCCGACGACGATCGGCAGCCACGGCGGCACCAGCGCTGTCTCGGCGGATTCGCCCGCTGACGACAGGCCGTACAGCACTCCGCCGAAGCCGACGGCGGACAGGATGACCGAGAGGATGTCGAGCGGAACCGGGCGGGTTTCGCTGTCGATCCGCAGCTGCAGCATTCCGGTGACCAGCGCGGCCAGTGACAGCGGCAGCACGATGAAGAACATCCACCGCCAGCCGAGCGACGACAGGACGGCGCCGCCGATCGTCGGGCCGATCGCGGGCGCGACCGCGATGACGATGCTGATCGTGCCCATGGTCGCGCCGCGGCGCTGCGCGGGCACGAGCCGCATGACGGTGGTCATCAGCAGCGGGATCATCACCGCGGTGCCGCACGCCTGCACGACGCGGCCCGCCATCAGCAAGCCGAAGCCCGGCGAGACGCCGCACAGCAGCGTGCCGAGGCTGAACGAGGCGAGCGAGAACACGAACACCTGCCGCGGCGTGAACCGTTCTAGCAGGAACCCGGTCGTCGGGATCACCACTGCCATGGTGAGCAGGAATCCGCTGGTGAGCCATTGGATCGTGGTGGTCGGCACCGAGAGGTCGACGGTGAGGTCGCGCAGCGCGATGCTCAGGATGGTCTCGTTGAGGATCATCACGAACGCCGACAGCACGAGGACGCCGATCAGCAGCCCGGGCTTGGCGGGCGGCCGCGCGGGGGCTTCCGGAGTGGGGGACGAGACGCCGCTCATGGGCGCACCTCGCAGGCGCGGACGAATTCACGCGTCACGAGCCGGGCGGCGTCGCCTCGGGCGCTCGCGAAGGCGACGGGTGCGAGGTCGGCGGCACTGACGAAGCGGGCATCGGCCGACGGACGGCCGGGGACTGTCGGGCGGCTGCTGGGGGAAGCTCTTCGCGCGGCTTCACCGGCCGCTGCGGACGGAGTAGGGGACTGCTGGATCTTCACCCGGCCAGGATACGGATGAGCACCGACAAAACCGGCGGCCTTTTTCTCCCGAAGCCCGCGGCAGTGCGGGGAATCGCGCATCGGCCGGCGGTGGAAAAAGTGGCTCGACCAGCGGCCGGACGGCTGCTCGCGAGACCATGAAAAGAATCTCGTTCGCGGGCCAGGTGCAGTCAGCTCGGAGTCGCCGGGGAAGCAGCCAGGCAGGAGTCGGGAGAACCAAGCCTGCCGGGAAGCACGGTCGGTGCGCCCGTCGCTGGGCAGGAATCGGGAGAACCGAGTCCGCCGGGAAGCACGGTCAGCGCGCGTCGCTGGGCAGGAAGCCAGAGGCCTGGGTCCGCCGGGAAACACAGTCAGCCCGCGCGTCGCCGGACAGCAATCAGGAGGACCAAGCCCGCCAGGCCCCACCGTCAGCACACCCGCTGCCAGACGGCAACCTCACGGATTCATCGCCAGCACCAGGAATCCCGCCAGCAACACCAGATGCACCCCGCCCTGGAGCCGCGTAGCCCGCCCGGGCACCACCGTCAGCACGCTGACCACCACGGTGAGCGCGAGCAGCACGATGTGCGTCGGCCCGAGACCCAGCAGCAGCGGGCCCTTCAGCCACACCGAGGCGAGCGCGATGACCGGAATCGTCAGGCCGATGCTGGCGATCGCGGACCCGTACGCGAGGTTGAGGCTGATCTGCATCCGGTCGCGCCGGGCCGCGCGGACCGCCGCGAGCGTTTCCGGGGCCAGGATCAGCAGGGCGATCACCACGCCCACAAAGGACTGCGGCAGTCCGGCCGCCCGCACGCCGGCCTCGATCGCCGGGGATTCGACCTTCGCCAAGCCGACCACGGTGACCAAGGCGACCAGCAGCAGCCCGAGGCTCACCAACGTCTTCTGAAGGCTCGGCGGTTCCGCGTGCTCTTCCTCGCGGGTCTCGCCCTCAGAGTCGACGGGGAGGAAGAAGTCGCGGTGGCGGACGGTCTGTGTCGCCACGAACGTGGCGTACAGGACCAGCGACGCACCGGCCGCGAAAGCCAGCTGCGGTGCGGAGAACCCCGGACCTGGGGTGCTTGTGGTGAAGGTCGGAAGCACGAGGCTCAGCGTCGCCAGCGTGCCGACAGTCGCCAGCGCCGCGCCGCTGCCTTCGGGATTGAACCGAGTTTCCCCATACCGGCGCGCGCCCACGAACAGCGACAGCCCGACGATGCCGTTGGTGGTGATCATCACGGCGGCGAACACCGTGTCGCGCGCCAGCGTGTCGGCGTTGTCGCCGCCGGAAGCCATCATCGTGACGATCAGCGCGACTTCGATCACCGTCACCGCGACCGCGAGCACCAGCGAGCCGTACGGTTCGCCGACCCGGTGCGCGACTACCTCGGCGTGGTGCACCGCCGCGAGAACCGTGCCCGCCAACGCGATCGCCACCAGCGCGACCGGCACCGGACCGAGCGTGCGGCCCCACGTGAGCGCCAGCAGGACCAGGGAGATCAACGGCAGCAAAGTGGTCCAGGACAACAGATAACCGCGGACGCTCGCCATGCGCACACCCTGGCATATCGGACCCTCGGCCGCCTGGCATGCCGTCCTCGCGGGGGAGTGTCGCGTCCGAAATGGACACTGCCGGTCGCGCCGCGCCGCGCGAATTTCACTCGTTCGGCGTAGTACCTGCAGGGTTCCGCAGGTCGGCGGCGGGGTACGCGCGGCGCACAGGGGAGATCGGTGCGGAAAGGAGCCGAGATGACCCGCGAAATGAAGATGACCGACCGTGCGGTGCCGGCAGGCGGCGACGGCGCGGAGTACTCGTTCTGGCGCGAGCACACGCACATCAACCTGAGCCCGGTGGCCGCACCGTCGATCCTGGGCCTCGCCGGGTTCGCGGTGTCGACGTTCATGGTGGCGGCCAACCTGGCCGGCTGGTTCGGCAACGAGACGACGACGCCTCTGCTGCTGGCCCCGTTCGCGTTCGCTTTCGGCGGCGTCGCGCAGTTCCTCGCCGGGATGTGGTCCTACCGGGCCCGCGACGCGCTCGCCACGGTCGTGCACGGCGCGTGGGGCGCGTTCTGGCTCGGCTACGGCGTTTACCAGCTGTTCGTCGGCCTCGGCGGACTGCCCTCGACGGTGGCGAGCCCGGTCGCGGCGGCCGCGATCGGGTTCTGGTTCATCGGGCTCGCGGCGATCACCTGGACCGGCGCGCTTGCCGCGCTGGCGGAAAGCCTGGTGCTCTGCACGCTGCTCGCGGTCCTCGCCGCCGGGGCGACGCTGCTGGCGATCGGCATGATCGGCGACGTCGGCGTCGTGCGCACGATCGCCGCGTACTTCCTGCTCGCGTCCGCGGTGCTGGCTTGGTACGCGTGCAGCGCGATGGTGCTCGAAGCGGCGCACCACCGGGTGATCCTGCCGATGGGCGTGCGCGCGCCGCGGCCCGTCCGGACCACGACGGTGCCGTTGCACCAGGCGATCCAGTTCGACCACGGCGAACCGGGAATCAAGGCCGGGCAATAACCCGGCGAGGAGGTGACCACGGATGAAGATGAGCATGGCGCTCACCGCGTTCACGCCGCAGGACCGGAAGCTGCGCGAAAGCAGACTGCCGCTCACCGCCGAGTTCCTGGCCGGAGCGTGGCTGGTCTTCGCGGCTTTCGCGTACAGCTACTCGTTCACGCTCTCCGCGACGGCCGGGTTCTGGAACAGCCTGGCGTGCGGGATCGCCGTGGCGGCGGTGGCGCTGGTCCGGTTCGGCCTGCCGGAACGCGCGCGCTGGCTGGGGCTGGTCAACGTCGCGATCGGGTTCTGGCTCATCGCCGCGCCGTTCGCGTTCGGCTATCCGGTCGACGGCCATCGCGACGCGATCCGCACGAATTCGCTGATCGTCGGCGTGCTGCTGGCGATTTTCGCCGTCATTTCGGTGACCGTCGCCTACCGCAGGCACAGCGGCGAATTCCGGGAGTGAGGAGATGTACTGGCCAGTGCTGACGGTGCTGGCGATCGGCGTGCTCGCCTTGGGCGGCGCGGGATTGCGTGCGCTCAAGGCGGCGCCGCCGGTCCGGAAGGAGGCACTCGTCGGCGCCTGGCTGGTGGCCGCTTCGGGCGTGGTGTGGTGGGCGTCCGCACCCGCTGTCGGGGCGGTGTTCCTCGTCATCGGCGCGGCGGTCGTGTTCGGTGCGGCGTTGACGAACGGACAACTGCCGTCCCGCTGAGAAAAGGGGTTTGGCGCGGGCGGCGGCCGGTTATCCGGCCCGGGTGAGGCCGGGCGGTTTTCGGCTGCCCGGCGATCGTCGGGTGCGCGGGAGGTCGGTCATGACGCAACTGAAGCCGCGGCCAGTGGTGATCGCCGAGGCGCCCCGACGGGGCAAGAAAGGCTCGGTGCTGCTGGGCATCCTGCGCACCACCGACCACAAGCAGATCGGGCTGCTCTACCTCGGCACGTCGTTCGCCTTCTTCCTCGTCGGCGGCGCGATGGCGCTGCTGATGCGCGGCGAACTGGCCCAGCCGGGGCTGCAATTCCTGTCGCAGGAGCAGTACAACCAGCTGTTCACCATGCACGGCACGATCATGTTGCTGCTCTACGCGACGCCGAATGTGTTCGGATTCGCCAATTTCGTGCTGCCGCTGCAGATCGGTTCGCCGGACGTAGCCTTTCCGCGACTGAACGCGTTTTCCTACTGGTTGTACCTTTTCGGCGGATTGATCGTGCTGAGCGCGTTCCTCACGCCGGCCGGGGCCCCGGATTTCGGCTGGACCGCCTACACCCCGTTGTCGGACGCCGTGCACAGCCCCGGCACCGGCGGCGATCTGTGGATCATGGGCCTCATCGTGTCGGGTCTCGGAACCATTCTCGGCGCGGTCAACATGACCACCACGATCCTGTGCCTGCGCGCGCCGGGAATGACCATGTTCCGGATGCCGCTTTTCACCTGGAACATCCTGTTCACCGGGATTCTCGTGCTGATCGCGTTCCCGATCCTCACCGCCGCGCTGTTCGCGCTGGAGGCCGACCGAAGGCTCGGCGCGCACGTATTCGACCCGGCCAACGGGGGCGCGATCCTCTGGCAGCACCTGTTCTGGTTCTTCGGCCATCCCGAGGTGTACATCGTCGCGCTGCCGTATTTCGGGATCGTCACCGAGATCATTCCGGTGTTCAGCCGGAAACCGCTCTACGGCTACCGGTTGATGGTGTTCGCGACGGTCGGCATCACCGGGCTTTCCGCGACGGTGTGGGCGCACCACATGTTCGCCACCGGCGCGGTGCTGCTGCCGTTCTTCTCCATCATGACGTTCCTGATCGCGGTGCCGACCGGGCTGAAGTTCTTCAACTGGATCGGCACGATGTGGAAAGGGACGCTGTCGTTCGAATCGCCGATGCTGTGGTCGGTCGGATTCCTGGTCACGTTCCTGCTCGGCGGCCTGACCGGCGTGCTGCTGGCCGCGCCCGCGCTGGACTTCCACATCACCGACACGTATTTCGTGGTCGCGCACTTCCACTACGTGCTGTTCGGCACGATCGTGTTCGCCACGTTCGCCGGGATCTACTTCTGGTTCCCGAAGATGACCGGCCGGATGATGGACGAATCGCTCGCGAAATGGCACTTCTGGACCACGTTCATCGGCTTCCACACGACGTTCCTGGTGCAGCACTGGCTCGGCGCGGAAGGAATGCCGCGGCGGTACGCGGACTACCTGCGCAGCGACGGATTCACCTTGCTGAACACGATCTCCACCATCGGTGCGTTCATTCTCGGCGCCTCGGTGCTGCCGTTCATCTGGAATGTGGTGAAGAGCTACCGGTACGGCGAACGGGTCGACGTGGACGACCCGTGGGGATTCGGCAATTCCCTGGAATGGGCCACGTCGTGCCCGCCGCCGCGGCACAATTTCACTGAGCTGCCGCGCATCCGCTCCGAACGGCCTGCGTTCGAATTGCACTATCCGGACGCGGTGGAGCGGATACGGGACGAGCAGCACGTGCACTGGGGACGCCGGTCGAGGGAGAAATCGGAGGCGTGATCAGGGCTGGAATCCCTTGACCATGGCCTCCAGCCCGGCAGCGAACCACCGGTCGTAGTACTCGGCGGCAGCGGGATCGGCGGGCGTCTCCGGCGGCGAGCCGACCTGGGCGAGCGCGTGGCCGAGAGCGTAGACGCCGATGGACTGCACCGCGATCAGCGCGGTCTCCTGGGCGATGCCGTCCGCGGCGAACCGGTCGAGCACGCCCGCGAGCAGCGGCGTGACCGCGTCGGGGTCGACCGGATGGGTGGCCAGCAGCGGGACCGCGTTCGGATGGCTGAGCAGCATGGCGCGGTACGCCTCGGCGAACCCGGTCGCGGCCGCTGCCCAGGATTCCCGGGGCTCGAGGTCGGCGAGCGCAGTGGCGACCAGGCGGTCGACGACCGCGGCGAGCACGGCGTCGCGGTGCGGAACGTGGCGGTACAACGACATCGCCGCGACGCCGAGACGGGAGCCGAGCGCCCGCATGGTCAAGGCGTCGAGGCCGTCGTCGTCGATGAGGCCGATCGCCGCCGCGACGATCTGGTCGGTGCTGACCTGCGGCGGGCGGCCCGGCCGGCGGCGGGGCGTGTCGTTCATGCGGTCAGCGTGGCAGCCAGCGTCGTCCCGAGCATGACCAGGGTGAGCAGGCCGGCGACCAGATGCTGCACGTCCGGGACGACGTCGTGCCCGGCGGCCGGCAGGATTTTCTTCGGGCGCGCGTAGTCGCGCAGCCGCGGGCGGAGATTGCCCGGCGCGAGGTCGTTGAGCGGGAACATCGGCACCCATTCGGTCAGGACGAGCCAGGCCAGCCACAGCACCGGGACGACTACGGCGATCGGCGTCAAGGCAGTCTCCTGTAGTTTGTGTACCGCGTAAGCTTACAAGGTACGCAAAAGAGGCCGCAAGAATTCGCCGATCGGGTGGTCCAGCGGTATCAGCTCTGCTGACGGCGGAATTCGTCCAGCACCCGGCGTTCCCGCTTCGTCGGGCGGCCCGCGCCGCGCTCGCGGCGGGCGACCGGGATGGCAGCTTCAGGCGGCGGCTTCGGCGTGCGATCGATCAGGCAGGTGGCCGCGACCGCGGCGCCGACACGTTTCTGGATCACCTGCACGACCTCGACCACGCGCGTCGTCGTCCCGATCCGGGCGCGGACCTCGTCGCCGGGCACGACCGTCGTCGCGGGTTTCGCCGGGCGGTCGTTCACGCGCACGTGCCCGCCGCGGCAGGCAGCGGCGGCGTCGGCGCGCGTTTTGGTCAGCCGGACCGCCCAGAGCCAGCGGTCGATCCGCGTCGATTCCATGGGTCCATCATGGCGTGTCCCAGTGCCAGCGCAGGCCGAGGATCCCCGGAGTGACCGCGGCCGACACGACGTGCGCGGGAAGGCCCTCAGTGATCGGCAGTTCGGCGACGGTCGTCTCCGGACCGGCGGGGGAGTCGAGCCGGTAGGCGTGGCAGGCGCGCGGTTCGAAACCGGGCGCGAAATGCAGTTCCAGCACGTGCTCGTGCACGGCGTTGCGGAACCGGCGCTCGTAGGAGAAGTCCGGGCGGTCGTCGGTGAACTCGAATTCGTACTCGGCGATCGCGGTTTCGCCCCGGTCCAGGCCTCGGCCAAGGACGAGTTCGGCCACCGTGAACCCCTCCTCGGCCAGGGTTTCCGTGCGCCCGGGCGCGCAGTAGCGGGTGCGCATCAGCTTCGGCGGGCAGCCGGGGCCGACGCCGTGCGCGGTCACCAGCCGGATGTGCGTGTCGTCCTCCGTCGCGCGGAGCACCTCGCGCACTTCCAGCCGGTGCAGCCGCCGGTCCGGGCCTACGTGCACGGACTCGTGCAGGCTGACGACCACCAGCGACGTCCGGTACGCCGTCTCGAACGAGTTCAGCACCCGCAGCACCGCGTTCCGCCGTCCCCACAACCGTTCCCAGCGCACGACGGGAACCGGCGGCGGCTCCGGATCGCGCTCGATCAGCCCGGTCAGCGAGCCCGGCGGCAGGTCGAGCACCCCTTCGAGAATGCGTACTGCGACGCGCGAGCGGGCCCGGGCGGGCACCGTGCGGCCGGTCCGCCAGTAACTGAGCGTGGTGGTGCTGACCGCCGCGCCCGCCGCGGCGAGCCGGTCGCGCAGCCGGTCGAGGCCGAGCCCGCTGCGGTCGATGGCCAGCGTGAGGGCACGGCTGAACGGCCCGTCCGCCAGCGCGTCGGCGAGCCGGTCCGGCTGGGTGCCGGGACCTGTCGAGAACACCTGCGTCCTCCTCGGGTCGTCCTCACCCATTCGCCTCCGGAACGGGCGGCGGCGCAACCGTCGAAGGTCGGGTCTTGGCCGGTCAGCGCGGTTGCTCGACGAAGGGCTCGCGGAGTTCGGTGACCCATTCGCGCTCGTCGGCGGAGGTGTGCAGGTAGACCTCGCACGGGAAGCCGTCCGCGCGGAAGCCGTGTTCGTCGGTCCGCCGGGCGAGTTCCTGGCAGCCGGCGAGGAACCCGCTCGCCGGGCCGTGGTGGACCAGCGTCGCGGCGCGGGAGGCGGGCAGCTCGGCCGTCTCGAGCCCGTTCGGCTCGGCGACCGCGCCGGAGATCGGGAGCGCGGCGTGCACGACGACCGGATCGTCTTCGCCGGCGGGCTTTTCGTAGTAGCAGATCAGCGGTCCGGCCGGGGCGTCGGATCCTTCGAGCCGTTGGCCGAGTTCCGCGCACAGCGGGCGCAGGACCGGGCTGATCGCCTCGGGAGAGAAGCTTTCGACGGTCGCGGTGAGCCTTGCGACGCGCGTCGGGGAGATGTCCTTGACGACGATTTCGGTGTCCGGCACGGCGTGCTCGCTTTCCAGCGTGCGGAGTCTCGCCTCGACCTCGGCCAGCTGGAGCCGGTCGGCGGCGACCCGTTCGGCCAGCTCGGCCCGGCGCAGCGTCAGCATGCCGCGCACCTGCTCGGGTGCGCGCCAACCTCGCCGAGCCCGAAACCGAGGTCCTTGAGCGCGACGATTGGTGAACATGACCTCCCCAGCACACGCTCTGACCCGGTGTGAGAGTCAAGTGTCCCCTCCGGACCGGGAACGGGCCGGCCCCCTGCGCCGACCCGCTCCCGGTGGCCCCCTCGTCCCCCGACGAACGAGGGGACCGCGCCGGTCCGCCGCCCTCCACAGCACGGACCGGAGCCGGTCGCGGCTCCCGCGAACGGAACAGCGGAGGTGCTCCCTCGTGACGGCGGTCGCCCGCAAAGCCACCCGATCGGGTGAGGAATCGCAGGTCCGTAGGCTGGCCGGGTGAATCGCACGGACCGGCTGTACGCGCTTGTCGAGGAGCTCCGGGCGGTCGCGCCGCGCACCCGGACCGCGGCGTGGCTCGCGGCCCGGTTCGAGGTCAGCGTGCGCACGATCGAGCGTGATCTCGGCGCGTTGCGCGAGACGGGCGTCCCGATCTGGACCGAGACCGGGCGGACCGGTGGCTACGGCCTCGACCGCGAGCGGACCCTGCCGCCGCTCACGCTCACCCCGGAGGAAGCCATCGCGATCACCGTCGCGCTGCGCTCCGCCGCTGGTTCGCCGTTCGCGGGCGCGGCGGAGTCGGCGGCCCGCAAGGTGCTCGCGCGGCTGCCGTCCGACGTCCGCGACGCCGAACAGCACCTCGCCGCGCGGCTGCACCGGGTCGGCGAACCCGAACCGCCCGCTGTCCACAGCGGACTGATCCTCACCGCGCTCGCGGCCCGGCGCGTCCTTCGGCTGTCCTATGTGGACGCGAAGGGGCAGGAGACGGAACGCGACGTCGAGCCGCTGGGGCTGTTGTGGGGTCCGGCGGGCTGGTATGTGCTCGGCTGGTGCCGCCTGCGCGACGCGGTCCGCGGTTTCCTGTTGGACCGGATCCGCGCCATCGAGCTCACCGGTGACCGCGTCGAGCGCCGCGACGTCGACCTCGACGCCGAACTCGCGCGGATCTCCGCCCGCCCGCTCGGCGAGTGACCTGCACCACGCGGCGCGGAAACACCGACAGGACGGTGTCGCCGACGCCCGCGATCGTCGTCGCATGGCGAAAGAACCGAACCCCGAAGAAATCCCCGCCCTCTGGTGTCGCATGTGGAACGAGGACGCCTCGCTCGCGCACCGGCTGCTCACCGCCGACGGCCGTCAATGGTCCGGCACCAAACCCGGCCTCGACCCGCTGATCGGTCCGGCGGACGCCGAGGCGTTCATCGCGAAGTATCAGCGCGACGTCGGGAATGTGTTCGTCCCGCGCACGTTCGTCATCGACGGAACCGAACGGCTCGCCTTCACCTGGGACGTCACCCGCCGCGACGGCGTGGTCATCACCGGGGCCGACATGTGCGTGCTGTCCGGTGGAAAAGTCGCGCGGAACTGGACAATTCCCTCGCCGGACGGCCGGTCGTCGCTGCTGGACGGACCGGGCAAAGGCGACCTGGACCGTGACGGATTGCGTGCCCTGGCAACGGAAGCGCACCCGTGGCACGGCGAACTGGTGCTCGACCCGGTGCGGCAAACCGTCGCCGGCACCTGGTCGGACGGCACGCGCGGCGGACTCGCGGTGCTGGTCGTGGTCGACGGTCAGGTGGACCGCGAATGGGTGGTGCCGGGGACACGTCCGCTCCCGTGACCGCGCGCGCCCGCGAGGCATGATGGCGGCATGGCGAACCGCGTTCTGCTGGCCGACGACGACCGGGCGATCCGGGAATCGCTGGTCCGCGCGCTCGAACTGGAGGGCTACCGGGTCAGCGAGGTCGCCGACGGCGTCGAGGCGCTCGCGATCGCGCGGAGCGAGGAGTTCGACGTCCTGATCGTCGACGTGATGATGCCCGGCGTCGACGGTCTCGGCGTGTGCCGCGTGCTGCGCGCGGGCGGCGACCGCACCCCGGTGCTCATGCTGACCGCGCGCGTCGAGACCGCCGACCGGGTCGCCGGATTGGACGCGGGAGCCGACGACTACCTGCCGAAACCGTTCGAACTGGACGAACTGCTCGCCCGGTTGCGCGCACTGCTGCGGCGCAGCGCGGATCCGGGCGAGCAGGCCCAGCGCGTGGTGCGGCTGGGCGGGCTGGCGGTCGACGCCGGCGCGCGCCGGGTGTGGTGGCAGGACACCGAGGTCGCGTTGTCGAAGACCGAATTCGACCTGCTGGAGCTGCTGGTGCGCAATGCCGGGATCGTGCTCGGCCGCGACACGATCCACCAGCGGATCTGGGGGTACGAATTCGGTCCGGAGTCGAAGAACCTGGCGGTCTACATCGGATATCTGCGGCGAAAACTGGAGGCCGCGGGCGCGGACGAGCTGATCCACACCGTGCGCGGCGTCGGCTACGTGGTGCGGCCGGCATGAATCTGCGCGGGAAGCTGGCGATCGCGTTCGCCGCGGTCGGTGGCGGCGCGGCGATTCTCGTGGGCGTGCTGGGCTATCACACGGCTTCCCAGCGGATCAGCGCGGAACTCGACCGTTCGCTGCTGAGCACGGCGGCGCAGGTGTCGGCGGGCGCGGTGCAGCTGCTTGAGCCGAGCCCGTTCACCCGCGGTCCGGGGGACGACGACCACGACGAAGCACAGCCGATGGTCGCGCAGTCGATCGCGCCGGACGGGACCGTGCACCGGGTCGGCGGACGGCCGGTCGCGCTGCCGGTCACCACTGCGGATCGGGAGCTTGTTGTCGGCACTCGTTATGCGGACGCGACTGTCGGTCCGGACGACTACCGGGTGCTCACCGTCGCGCTCGGCTCCGGGCGCGGGTCGCTGCAGCTCGGCATCGACGTGGACGAAACCCGGCACGTCCTCGGCGACCTCGCCGAGCGGATGACCTGGGTCAGCCTCGCGGTGCTGGCCGGGGCGGCGCTGGCGGGCTGGCTCCTCGCGCGGCAGATCACCCGGCGGCTGGTCCGGCTCACCCGGCTGACCGAGGAGGTGAGCGCGGGCAGCAGGCCAGGGCTCGGCGTCCTGGACCGCGGCCGCGACGAGGTCGGCAGGCTGTCCGCCTCGTTCGCCGCGATGCTCGAGCGGCTCGCGCGCGCCCGCGACGACCAGGAACGGCTGGTCCAGGACGCCGCGCACGAGCTGCGTACTCCGCTGACCAGCCTGCGCACCAACGCGAGCGTGTTGCGGCGGTTCGAGGAATTGTCGCCGGACGCGCGGAACCGGCTGCTCGCGGACGTCGACGGCGAGACACGCGAGCTGACTCATCTGGTCACGGAGCTGGTGGAATTGGCCACCGGACAGTACGACGACGAGCCGCTGCTGCCGGTCGAACTGCGCTCGCCTGCTGAGCGAGCTGCCGCGCGAGTGCGTCGGCGGTCCGGTCGTGCGATTGCCGTGGACGCCGATGACACGACGGTTCCCGGCCGGTCGAAGGCCTTGGAACGGGCGATGACGAATCTGCTGGAGAACGCGGTGAAGTTCAGCTCGGGTCCGGTGGAACTGCGCGTGCGGGACGGGCGGGTCGAGGTGCTGGACCGCGGGCCGGGGATCGAGGACGCCGGCCGGGTTTTCGACCGGTTCTATCGAGCGGCGGGCGCGCGGTCCCTGCCCGGGTCGGGGCTGGGGCTGTCGATCGTGCGGGAAGTCGCGCTCTCGCACGGCGGCGAGGTGTTCGCCGGACCACGGGAGGGCGGCGGCGCGGTGGTCGGGTTCACGGTGGCTCTTACCTGATTCACACCTTGATCTTGCCCGGGGCTAACGGGATTCGGCCAAAGTTGTGGCTGGTGTGTGGTTCGTGGATGGGAAAGGCTGCATGACGACGGTCAACGGGTTGCCCGCTCATATCCTGCTCGTGCACGCGATTGTCGTGCTGCTGCCGTTGTCGGCGCTGGTTTTGGTGCTGACTGCTTGCCTGCCTTCGGTGCGCAGGCGGCTGGCCGGCGCGAACGCGATTTTGTCGGTACTGGTGGTTATCCTGGTGCCCATAACGACGAATGCGGGCGAGTGGCTGGAACGGCGCGTGGCGCGGACGCCGCTGGTCCGGGCGCACACCGAAATCGGCGACACGGCGATCTGGGCGGCGATCCCGGTGGCGGTGCTGGCTTTGGCGCTGTGGTGGCGGCAGCGGGAGGCTGGTGCTGCTGTGGCGGACGCTGATGCTGTGGCGGCGGGCGGTTCCGTGGCGGCGGTGTCCGGTGCAGGCGTGGGTGCTGCGGCTGGCGGTGCTGGCTTGGCGGTGCCCGAGGCCGCTGCGGCTGGCACGGCTGCGGCTGGTGCTCGTCAGGCGGGCCCCGCCGTGAGCGGTGCCAGCGCGGGCGGGGCTGCCGTGAACAGCCGTCGGGTGTTTCTCGCGCCTGCCTCCAAGGCGGTCAGCGTGACGTTGATCGTGCTGTCGATCCTGGCTGGCGGGGCGGCGGTTTACGACATCGTGCGGATCGGCGACACCGGTGCCCAAGCCAGCTGGCAGGGGCAGTTCCAGCAGAACCCGGCACCACGCGGACGATAGCGGAACCCTTGCGGTGTAAGGACTCCACGTCCGGAACCACGCGCGGCTGAACGCGAGCTGCCTGCACCCCAAAAGACTGTCTGTGAGGGGAACCCTGAGGGAATCAGAGTCCCTCAGGGTTCCCCTCACGGACAACAGATCAAGCCCCGATCCGGCGTTCGAAGCCCTCCGGGACGATCAAGTCGTCCCGGCTCAGGTCGTGCACGCTGCGATGCCCCAGCGCGAGCAGCGTCGAATCGATGCCGTTGCGCAGCACGTCCAGCACGTTCTCCACCCCGGCCTGCCCGCCCGCCGCGAGGCCCCACAGGTACGCGCGTCCGATCAGGACCGCGCGCGCCCCGAGTGCGAGCGCCTTCACGACATCGCTCCCGCGCCGGATTCCGCCGTCCAGCAGCACTTCCACCTCGCTTCCCACCGCTTCCGCGACGGCGGGCAGCGCGCGGATCGTGGCGGGAGTGCCGTCGAGGTTGTTGCCGCCGTGGTTGGACACCGAGATCGCGCTGACTCCGGCGTCCACCGCGCGGCGTGCCTCGTCGACCCGGTACACGCCCTTCAGCAGGAACGGCCCGTCCCACTGTTTCCGCAGCCAGCTCACGTCTTCCCAGCTCGGCGGCGCGGTCTGCATCCACTGCCCGTACGCGCCGAAGAACGACGGCACCGGCGTCCCGGGCTCGGCCATGTTCGGGACGCTGAGGTCTGGCAGCTTCTTGGTGCGCGCGTAGGCGAGCAGCCACCGCGGATGCATCATGCCTTCGGGTGCGAAGCGGATCAGTTCGCGCAGCGTCAGCTTGTCCGGGATGTGCGGGCTGCCCCAGTCGCGGCTGTGCGAGAACGACCAGTCGAGCGTGAGGATGATCCCGACCGCCCCCGCGGATCGCGCCCGGTCCAGCCGACGGAGGATGTCGTCGCGGCTGCCGGTCCAGTATACCTGGAAGTACGTATTGGGGTTGGCCGCCACCACTTCCTCGACCGGCTTGCTGGCGAACGACGACAACCCCATCGAAGTCCCGCGCGCGGCGGCCGCACGGGCGACCGCGACCTCGCCGTCGGGATGCACGGCCTGTACGCCGGTCGGCGAAATCAGCACGGGCAGCGCGACGTCGCGGCCGAGGACGTTCGTGCTCAGATCGCGTTCGCCGGGCAGTCCGGCGGTGCGCGGGGCGAAGCGCAGTTCGTCGTACGCGGCCAGATTGTCTTGCAGCGTCAGGCCTTTTTCCGAACCGGCGATCAGTGCCGAGTAGACGGACGCGGGCAGGCGCTTCTTCGCTCGCCGCTGTGCTTCGGCGATCGATTCGAACCAGGTGGTGCTCATCGTTTTCCCTTCGGGTCGACGCGCAGAGGGCGCCAGGTGACGCGCGGCCGCAGCGGGACCGCGGTCCGGTGGTCGAGACAGCCCGCCCACACCCCGGCGCCGTACGCGAGGTCGTCGGCGATCGCGCCGGTGGTGTAGCGGAATGGATCGAGATCGGGGCGTTGCCGCAGCCAGGCGGTCAGCGGCGGTCCGGCGAGCAGCGACGCGATCGCAGCTCGTCGTCCCCAGCGTTTTCGGCCGCCGGGCAACAAAAAAGCGGCGAGCAGGGGCGCGGCGAATTGCGTGTTGTAGCGGCCGAACCCGAGCCAGGTTTGGCCGACGGCCGTACCCATCGCGCGCGCAACGCCGTGTGTCGGCACGTCGCTTCGGCGCAGCACGCGGGCCATGGTCAGCACTGCGCCCGCGAAGGCAGCGGCAGCCGGAAGCGGACGGCGGGCCAGAAGCGCGGTGACGGTCAGCGTCGGCCACGGGTGCAGCACGAGCGGGGCCATCGCGGCCGGGCGGCGAATGGCCAACGGTGCGGCGGAAGTGCCGTAACTGGCGCGACGACGGAGCAACGCGCGCCAAGTGGCCGGTTCGTGGTGGTCGACGTGCGCGGACGGGTCGTAGCGGATCCGGAAGCCAGCGTCGTGGAGTCGCCAGCCGAGGTCGACGTCCTCGCCGACGCGCATTGCCGGGTCGAAAACCGCACCGTCACGGGCGACGGATTCCACTGCGGTCCGGCGAACCAGCAAGGCGGCAGTGGGCACATAGGACAGTCGTGTGCCGGGTGCGACGCGGGCAGCGGCGGTGCCAAGGTCGAGGCTGCTGGCGGCGCGGGTGTAGCGGCCAGCCCACGTGTCGGCGGCGAGCGGACGCACGCGCGGCGCGACGGCGGCGACGAGCGGGTCGGCGAAATGCCCGGCCAGCTGGTCGATCCAGTCCGGCGACGGGACGCAATCGCTGTCCAGGAAAGCGATCAGGTCAGTGGAAACGTGCTCCAGGGCGGTGTTTCGGGCAGCGCCCGGTCCGCCGTTGACCTCGCGGCGGACGAGTTTCGCGCCGTGTGCGGAGGCTGCTGCGGCGATGGCGGCGGGGTCGGCGGATCCGTCGTCGACGACCAGCGCGGGGTATCGGCCGTCGAGACCGGCGAGGCAGCGGCCGAGCAGTCCGGCGCGGTCGCGGACCGGGATGACGACCGTCGCGTCGGCGGTTTTGGCTGGCGGCAACGGGTGCGCGAACCCGGCGTCGGTGAGCAGCCGGGCGAGGACGCCTTCCGCGGGGGTCTCGACGGGGTGGTCCGCCAAGCGAGCCCACGCCGTTCGCCCGGCCTTCGTCAGGCGCAGCACGCGGGCGGGGGAGCCGCCGAAGAGGAGGCCTTCGGAGAGTTCTTTGACGCTCGGGTCGACGACGAGCCGGAATCCGGCGGGCAGCGGGGTGGTCACAGCGCCAGCCCTCCGTCCACCGGGACGACCGCGCCGGTCATCGCGCCGCTTTCCGGCCCGGCGAGGAAGGCCAGGACGGCGGCGACCTCGGCGGGATCGAGCAGCCGCTGCTGAGGTTGTTGCGCGGCAAACGTTTGCGCCGCCGGAAGGTCGTACAGCCGGGCGCTCTCGGCGAGGATCGGCGTGTCGGTCGAGCCCGGGCTGACCGCGTTCGCGGTGACGCCGGAGTCGCCCAATTCCGTGCCCAGCGCGCGAATCAACCCGGCGACTCCGGCTTTGGCCGCGCAGTACGCGGCGAGCGTCGGCAGCCCGCGCGTCGCGGCGGCGGACGCGACGGCCAGGAACCGTCCAGAGCGCGGTTTCGGACGGCGCAGCATCGCTGGAATCGCTACGTGGGCGAGGTTGAGTACGCCGCGGAGGTTGACGTCGAGGACAGCGTCTTCCTGCTCCGGCGGCATTTCCCACAGTGGCACTCCGCCCGCGATCACTCCCGCCGCTGCGATGGCCGCGTCGAGTCCGCCCCATCGTTGTCCTGCTTCCGCGACGGCTGCGGCCAGCTGCGCACGGTCGCGGACTTCCGCGCGGAATTCCTCCGCCGTACCGCCGTTTTCCCGGATCTTGGCGACCACTGTGGACAGTTCTTCAGCGGTGCCCATCGGGTAGGGGAGGGCGGGATCGTCGGCCGCGACATCCACCGCGAGCACGGCCCAGCCCTGGCCAGCCAGCTTCACTGCGGTGGCTGCGCCGATGCCGCGCGCCGCGCCGGTCACGAGGGCGGCTTTCACGGCGTCACCACGGAGGTCCAGTCGCGAACGTGCGCGCGCAACTGCGCCGTGAGGACGTCGAGGAGGCCCCGGCCTTCGTCCGCGGTGGCTCCAGTGGGATCGCCGAGGATTCCGGTTTCCGTCACGGCCAGCACACCGCCGTTGCGCAGCACCGGAAGCAACTCGCCCAGCGGACGGCTGTCGCCCGGCACCGCTTTCTCCATCTGCACATTTTCCGGACGGAGGGCCAGCTGCAGAGCGGTTTCCGGCCGTCCGGCGTGCGGATCGCCCTGCCAGCGCGGTTCGAACATCGAGACGTCCCGCGATTCGGCGCGCAGGATCGCGACCGCGCGCGTCACCGAAGCCGCGTTGCCTCCGTGCGCGGACACGAAAAGCAGCCGCCGGAACGTTTCGCAGGCCGACCGGCCCAGTTCCACGAGCAGGAGTTCCGTGGCCGCTTGCCCGATCGAGATCGTCCCGGCGAACCCGGCGTGTTCGCCGCTCGATCCGTACGGCACGGCCGGCGCGACCAGCACGTCCGGCCGTTCCGCGGCGAGCCGGTCGCACAATGCCGTCGCGATGTCGGTGTCCGTGCTCAACGGCAGGTGCGGGCCGTGCTGCTCGGTTGCCCCGAGCGGCACGGCGAGGATCGCGCCGGACGCCGCCTGTTCGGCGACGTCCGGCGACGACAGATCGGCCAAGCGCATCTCAGCGACCCGGTCCCGGTGCGAAGCCCGCGAGCGGGTTCTCGTCGCAGGCCCGGTCCGGCGGGCGGCGCATGCCGATGGTCACCGGAACCTTGCGGTGCGAATGGTCCAGCGACGGTTTCGGCACGCTGCCCGCGGCGACCCCGGCCAGCGCGCGTTCGCCGTGGCCGCGCACGCATTCCGGGTCCGGGCCGTCGAGCGGGAGCCCGGTGAAGAACTTCGCCGCCATGCACCCGCCGCGGCAGGCGTCGAACGCCGAACACGACGTGCAGGCCCCGCCGCTCTGCGGGCTGCGCAGTTGCGCGAACAGCTCGGATTCCCGCCACACCCGGGTGAATCCGCCCTCGCTGCGCGTGTTTCCGGCGAGGAAGGTGTCGTGGATGGCGAACGGGCACGCGTAGACGTCGCCGACCGGGTCGACCAGGCACACCACCCGGCCCGCCCCGCACAGGTTGAGGCCGGGCAGGCCACCGTCGCCGTAGCCCGCCAGGTGGAAGAACGAGTCGCCGGTGAGCACGTTTTCGCCGTGCTTGACCAGCCACTCGTACAGCTCCCGTTGCTGGGCCGCGGTGGGGTGCAGCTCGTCCCAGACGTCCGCGCCGCGGCCGGACGGGCGGAGCCGGGTGAGCCGCAGCTGGGCGCCGTAGCGGTCGGCAATTGCTTTGAAGTCGTCGAGTTGCCCCGCATTCTGCCGGGTGACTACGACAGAAATCTTGAAGTTCTCGAAGCCCGCGGCGGAAAGGTTCTCCATCGCCCGGACGGCGGTGCGGTAGGAGCCGGGGCCGCGGACGTGGTCGTTGACCTCCTCGGTGGCGCCGTCGAGGGAGATCTGGACGTCGACGTAATCGCTCCCGGCGAGCCGTTTCGCGACGTCCTCGGTGATCTTGATGCCGTTGGTGGAGAACTTGACGCCGACGTGGTGCTCGGTCGCGTAGTCGACCAGCTCCCAGAAATCGGGCCGGACAGTCGGTTCGCCGCCGCCGATGTTCACGTAGAACACCTGCATGCGCTCGAACTCGTCGATCAGCGCCTTGCACTCCTCGGTGCTCAGCTCGCGCGGGTCGCGGCGGCCGGACGAGGAAAGGCAGTGCACGCAGGAGAGGTTGCAGGCGTAGGTGAGCTCCCAGGTGAGACAGATCGGCGCGTCGAGCCCGAACTGGAATTCGTCGACAAGCGGCATCACACGCTCCTCGGATGGATCATGTCCGACGCCGCGAGCACGGCGAGGGCGGCGCGGTAGCGGGGCAATTCCGCCTGCGCGACCCCGGCCTGCGCACACGCCGCGCGGGCAGAGGGGTGGTCGGTCAGCGCCTGCACCGCGGCGAGCATGGTGCGGCTCTTGAGAAAGGACAGCCGGCGGGTGCCGAAGTGGTACAGCAGCGCGCCGAACCGCTCCGGCCGGATGGAGACCCGGCTGTCCAGTTCCCAAGCACCGTCCAGATCGAACGCCGCGGCGTCGCGGTCAGTAGACACCGCACATTCCGTCGATCGAGACCTCCTCGACGAGCAATTCGTCGGCTACGACCTCTTCGGCCTTCGTGTCGGCTGCGGTTGTCGTCTCGCTCATCGTGACTCCCTTGTCCCGCTCGGCGATATTTGACACTTGGTGTCGAATGTGACGGCGACAATACTGTCACCCCGTGCCAGAAGCAATGGCTTGCTCTCGCGGCACACCCGATCGGGTGTTTGCCCAGGCCGGGAACCGACTGCCCCGCCCGTCCGACTCCTCAGGAGGCGGACGACGCGAAGGGAGCAGGATGGCCATCGGCACAGACGACGCGCCACGCACCGAACGAGAACTGGCGACCGGATGGGCGGCGCTGCGTCCGCTGGTGTTGCGGCTGCACTTCTACGCCGGAGTGTTCGTCGGACCGTTCCTGCTGGTCGCTGCGCTGACCGGGATCGCGTACGTGTGGACGCCGCAACTGGAGGAGGCTCTTTACTCGCAGGAGTTGCACGTCCCGGCCGCCGCTGGCGCGGTGTCGCTGGACCAGCAGGTTCTCGTCGCGCGCGGGCAGGTGCCGGACGGGAAGGTGATCGGCGTCCGCCCGGCGCCGTCCGCGACTGACACCACCCAGGTGATCTTCGACCGTCCGGGTCTGGCACCGAGTTACCGGTACACGGTGTTCGTCAATCCGCATGACGGCGGGGTTCGCGGCGCGCTGGAGACCTACGGTTCGGGGCAGGCGATGCCGGTCCGAGGCTGGATAGACACCCTGCACCGCAACCTTCATCTAGGCGACTTCGGCCGGTTGTACAGCGAGCTGGCAGCGAGTTGGTTGTGGGTGATCACGCTCGCCGGGTTGGCTTTGTGGCTTGGCCGTCGCCGACGCTTGCGTGCTGTGCTTTTGCCTTCCGGCGGCAAACCCGGACGGCGGCGGCTGCGTTCCTGGCACGGCTCGGCTGGCCTGTGGATCGCCGCGGGGCTCTTGTTTCTCTCCGCCACCGGATTGACATGGTCCCTTCATGCGGGCGCGAACATCACCGATCTGCGGTCCTCTTTGGACTGGACTACGCCGTCGGTTTCGTCGGCCTCCCGGTCTCCCGGCGACGTCGGCTGGCAGGCGGTTCGCGACGCGACCGTGCGGGCCGGGTTGTCTGATCCGGTGGAGATCCGGCCGCCTTCCACGGGTGGCTATGTGGTGCAGCAGGTCGGAAGGGGTTGGCCGTCCAAACAGGACTCGATGGCGGTCGATCCTGGTACGGGCGTTGTTGCTGGGACGTTGAGGTTCGCTGACTATCCGCTCGCCGCGAAGCTGAGCCGATGGGGGATCGACGCGCATATGGGGCTGCTGTTCGGAGTCGCGAACCAGATTGTGCTGACGGTGCTCGGTGCGACGTTGGTTTGTGTTGTGGGGTGGGGATATCGGATGTGGTGGCTGAGGGGCCGCTCTGGTCGGCCGGCGGCGGGTGGCTTGCGTGGCGGGGGCCGTTCCGGCGAGTCGCGTGGCTTGGATCGGTTGCCGGAGGATGACCGACGCAGGCGTAGCCGGGCTCGCTTCGGCCGCTTGCCGATAGGCGGGACGCGTGTCGGCGGGTTGCCAACGGACGATGTGCGGTTGCCCGGTGAGGCTGACGCTGGCCGATCGCCGGAGGACGCCAAGTCGTTGCGCGGGCAGGCTCGTTCCGGCCAGGCGTCGATACCCGGCGTGAGCGGTGAGACTGGCGAGTTGCCAACGGATGCCGCGAAGCCGCGTAGCGAGGCCTCCTCGGGCCGATCGCCGGAAGATGACGGGGCGTCGGGCGGTCCGGTCCTGTCTGGTCGTGGCGTGCGCGGCGGGGCTTGGCCGGATCGGTTGCCGGAGCGCGGCGAACGGTCACGGGACCGGGCCCGTTTTGGCCGCTTGCCGATGCGCGGTGCCTGGCGGCGAATCCCCGGGCGAGTGCTGGCTCCGGTGCTGGTCGGAGTAGCGGTCGTGGGCTGGTTCCTTCCGGTGTTCGGGTTGTCGCTGCTGGGATTCCTGGCCGTGGACTGCCTGCTGGGCCTGCGCCGGGAGGTTGCGCGATGATCGCCGAAACGGGTTTGCGTTGGATCCTCACGCTGCTGTTCGCCGCGGCCGGGACGTTCTGCCTGTACCGGTGCGCGCGGCGTCCGGGCGTCAGCGGCCGCGTGGCGGACGCGCTGCACGCGGCGATGTGCGCCGGAATGGTCACGATGGCTTGGCCCGCGACGATGACTTTCGCGCGAATGCCCCAGGTCGTGGTGTTCGCGGCGGCCGCCGGATGGTTCGCGGTGAGCGCGGCGCTGGGATTCGGGCACGGACGGCTGCCGGGAGCGCACCACGCGCTGATGATGGCCGGAATGGCGTGGATGGCGTTCGTGATGCCGTCGGCGATGGCGGGAATGACGACGTCCGCGACGGCGATGGGCGGCGAGCACGCCGGGATGGACATGGGCGACGCGGGCATGACGATGACCGGGCGCGCACCCGCGCACGTGGTGGCGGTCGCGGCCGTGCTGGCGGTGGTGTTCTTGGTGGCCGGGGTCGCATGGCTGGCCCGGGCGATCGACCACGCCCGGACGGTCGCCCGGCCCGGACGGCGGGAGGTCGGGCTGGCGATGGAAGGGGTGATGAGCTTGGGAATGGCGGTGATGGCGGTGGCGATGATCTGAGCTGGGTCGGGATGTTTGGGCTCGGCCGCTTCCCGGGGCTGACCGGCTTTGGCTGACGCTTAACACGACCGCCGTGACTCCGGCCCGAAGCAACGGATCCGCAGTTCCAGCCAATCCCGCAATGCTTAGCCTGACCAGCTCAGACGACAGGTTTGCGACCCCTGGCCTGCGTGGCCCAATGCAAGAGGCGGCGCATGGCCGTTGCCTCGGGTTACGTCGGCTGGTGTCGCGAGCCGTATCAGACTGCGCGGTCTTTCTCGGATTGCCGCTGGCGTGCGGTTCGCGTCGCGTGTGGCTCTGTGATGGCACCGCGAAGCGACCTCGCGCTCGAGCGTTCCCGGTGTGAGCTGCTTGGCCGGAACGCCCGGGGCGAACGGGCGGTCAGGCGGCGCGGTGCCGTCCGGTCGGGCGTTGGGAGTCGCGGCCGCGTTTCGGGTGCGGGCGGACCAGGGCGAGCGCGCCGTGGGTGGTGACGGTGGTCTGCTCCGGGTCGTCGGCGGTGTCGGCGAGGTCTGGGCCCGGCTGGTGGCGGAGCCGGTGCTGGCGGTGGACCGCGTAGAGCAGCGCCAGTCCGACGACGAGGAAGACGTGCGACAGCACCCGGGCGACTGTCACCCGGTCGCCGATCAGGTCGCCGGTGGTGAGCACTGCGAGGACGATCACGAATCCGGTGATCATCGGCAGCTGCCCGGCCGCCGCGCGGGTTCGCAGGGCGGCCCACAGCAGGCCGACGCCGACCGCGAGGTTCCAGGCCGCGCTTTCGTTGATGAGGTGGCCTTCCATGAAACCGCCGCCGCCGTGGGCGTTGTCCATGCCGAGCAGCTGCGCGAACGCCAGCCCGCACTGGACCAGCCCGACCAGTCCCAGCGCGACCCGCAGACCCCATTTTTCCCTCGGCGGGGCCGGGGTTTGGGCGAGGATCCGGTCGGTGAGGTCGGGCACCTCGGGCGCGCTGCGGACCAGCATGGTGCGGCGCAGCGTCGCGCTTCGCTCGTACCAGCTCCGGCACGCCGCGCAGGTCTCGAGGTGTTGGTCGACCTGCGGTTCGGGCAGCGGACCCGCTTCGCCGTCGAGTCGCGCGGACAGCGCTTCGCGGAAGATTTCACAGCTCACGTCTGTCACAGTCGCTCGGATGCGCGGCCGAGTTCCCGGCGGGCTCGACGAATTTTCCCGGGACCTGGTCGTGGAACCGCCGCCGGACGGCATGGACTACCGTGACGTCCGTGTCCACCGGCCGCGACAACGACGACGAGCGGATCACCGCGCTGGCCCTCGCCGCCGGCCGCGGCGACCAGGTCGCATTGGAAGCCTGGGTCCGCGCGACGCAGGCCGACGCGTGGCGCTTCCTGGCCCACCGCACCAGCCCGGCCGACGCGGACGACCTCACCCAGGAAACGTACCTGCGCGCGTTCGGCTCGCTGCCGCGCTTCGCGGGCCGGTCGTCGTCGCGGACGTGGCTGCTGTCCATCGCCCGCCGGGTGGTCGTCGACCGCATCCGCGCGCGCTCGGTCCGCCCCCGCGAATCCACGACGGCCGACTGGCAGCGAGCCGCCGAAGAACAATCGGCGCGGACGCGCACGGCGGGCTTCGAGGACCTCATCGAACTGGGCCTCCTGCTCGATACCCTGGACGAGGACCGCCGGGAAGCCCTGGTGCTGACCCAATTCCTGGGCCTTTCCTACGCGGAGGCGGCCGAAGTGTGCGGCTGTCCGGTCGGCACGGTGCGTTCCCGGGTGTCCCGCGCCCGTGATGATTTGCTGCGCGCGCAGGAGGAGAACGACACCGCGATGTGACGCGGGTTGTTCCGTTCTGCCGGGTCGCTGGGCTGTCGGCGTGGGGTGCTTGGTAGTCGGGCGGATCTGCTTGGCTGTCGGCGAGTAGTGGATTGTCCGGCAGGTTGGCGGACAGCTTGGATACCGGGATGGGCCGCTGCTCGCGTCGGGTGGCGGGCGAAGTGGACGGCTGGCTGTCGCGGATGACGGCGGCGGGCCGGTCGCTTGGCGGCGATCGTCTGGAGTGGACGGTGGCGGATCGCCGAGTTGAGTGATTGGCTCGCTTCCCGAGCCGAGCCGAGCCGAGCCGAGCCGAGCCGAGCCGAGCCGAGCCGAGCCGAGCCGAGCCGAGCCGAGCCGAGCCGAGCCGAGCCGAGCCG